>JAZLAO010000046.1:0-1957 GCA_045613205.1 Eubacteriales bacterium
CACTATTGCTACGAATGGAGTTTCCCATTCTTCGAATTCCCAGTTTTCAAGCACTCTCACCGTATGCTCTTTTACATCTAACCAGGAGAAATTCTTTACAAAGTTCAGTAAGTCCTCTGCAAGAGGAGTGCCCTTGTCAACTTTTTGAAGTTCAATTTCTTCCATTTTCTTCCCTCTCGTGTTTATCAAATTCTTATTTTTCAGTGAATTTATTATATCACATTTTTATGAATATTGCAATCATGCAAAGCGATAAGGGCTGACAGTTTTCTTCTGTCAACCCTTTGTGTATTCAATTCTGCTTGTCAAATTGGAATTTGACGATTGATTCTTTATTTCTTTTTGAGTACAATCGCGATAAAATTCAAATATTTGCCGCCTCCGGCATTCATTGCTTTTCTATCTCCTACGGCATATTCATTTTCCTGCATAAGCCAATCATTCCAACATTCTTCATTGCTTTGCATTTCTTTTATAGAAATGATTTCTGCATTTTGACAATCGCTAACGATTCTTGTCCAATAATCAATATCGTGTATATAATCGAGTTGTTCCGGAGTCCAAGACAATAACAACTCATCAGGCAAATTATCGTGGCAATCCTTTTTCATACCGGGAATAACGATATAAATATATCCGCCACTTTTTACAAATGGCAAAAGTTTATTATCAAGATAGTGAGCGTCCCGTCCGAAATAATTATAAGAGTCGGTGCTAACGACAGCGTCAAAAAAATCTTTTTCAAAAGGCAAGTCTGTGGCATCTGCTTTGACAGCAACGATCTGTTCTTCGCAAAGTCCCATTGTTTCAAAAAATCGGGCATTCTCCAAGGGATCGCTCCACAAATCTGCCGCATACACTTTAAAACCGTATTCCTTTGCAAGAAAAACGCTGGTCAGACCTTGACCGCTTCCCAAATCACATACAACTGCACCGTCTTTGATTTTATGATCAATTAAAAGCTCCTCTTCCAATTTTAACGGATTAGGCCCCATTATTTTCTTCATGAAATCCGAGGTTTGATATTTTTTACTTTTTACATATTCCATTAGAATTTTTCCTTTTTTTCAAGATCACAGACCAAGTAATACAGCATTACAAGTCCTGTGCTTAATATTGCACCGCCAATAATGTCGGTAATCCAATGCACGCCCGACACGATTCTGCCTATGACCATAAATGCGGTAAACACCGCTATCGTGACCATTACGCATCGTCTTAACACATCGTTTTTTAATACTCGCCGTCCTTGGCTCTGTCAAGCACAGCCTTTCTTGCATCGTCCATCGTTTCGGTTTTCATGCAAGCAAAGCAATGCACCATCGGCTCGTGCAAATATTCAAATGTGTCCGCAGCATCGTTCTCGGTGAACGAGCGAAGGATAAGGCGTTCTGTTTCTATGATCATAGGGGTTTTCCCTCAACTTTCGTATTTATTCAACTCCGTGCATCCCCATCAAGTCGCGCAGATCTCCGAAGCTCTTTTCATACTGTGTCTGAGAAATCGCGCCGTTTTGCAGGAAGGTATCGAGCAATTTCTTCTGCTGACGGAACAGTTCTACCTTCTGCCAACGCTCCTTGGTCATAAGATTCGAGTGCCCCGTGCGGATCTCGCCGAGCAACGACACTTCAATGCCCTCGGTCTTTCGCTGATAGACGAATCCGAGCTTCTCCTGCACGCGACGGGACTTCTCGTTTCCGTCATAATAGACACACCAGATGCGGTTCATCCCCAGATCCTCAAAAGCATAGCGCAGCATCTCGCGCGAGGCTTCGGGAATCAGTCCCTGCCCCCAAAAGGGCTTGCCGATCCAGTAGCCAAGCTCGTATTCATCGTCATCCTCGGCAAGGTCATTGCGGTGAAATCCGATACTGCCGATGGGCTTGCCATTCTCTTTGAGGCAAACGGCAAAGGTATCGGGCACTGAAAATACCGTGCGAATGATCTCACGGCTGTG
>JAZLAO010000047.1:0-5192 GCA_045613205.1 Eubacteriales bacterium
AGAGCGTTCTGCTCAACGGTGAGGGGGTGAATCTTCGCGCCTATTCTGTAGGGCGCTGCTTCCCAATCGGCTACGTTTTCGTAATCTGCCGCGAAGGTGGGCTCCCAGAATGCGATGTGACACATTCTTCCGATACCGTAAACGAGAACGAGCTCCGCGCCCTCAGCCTTAAGAGCTGCTATCTTCTCGGGATATGTAGGAAGATTCTGACGGGTTGCGAAATTTCTCTGATTTTTCGGAACGGTAAGCTCGCCAAGGGGATTGAAGAGAGCCTGCTCCATAGCGTACTGGAATGAACCGGTGCTTTCGGGAGAAAGCGTGTTACCCTCGCCGTCTGCCCACTCGTCCATATTGAAGGTGTGTACGTGCTCGCAGGAAACACCCCATGCCTTAAGGAAAAATACTTCCCACTTGTACATACCCATAGGTCCAACGGGGAGAATAAATGCTATTTTCTTTCCCTCGTCCTTTGCAGCCTTAATTTTGAGCGCGATTTCGTGACCCATATAGGTCTCAAACTCGTTGAGATTGCCGCACTTTATAGGTGTGAATTCGGGGTGCCAGAAATCCTGACGGTCAAGCACTTTTTCGGGAGCATCGACACAAGCGTCGATTTTTGCGAAATCCCAGCCTGCAGGATAGAAGCCTTCGAGGGCAGAGCCCTTAACTGTTGATAAGAAATCCATAACTGTTACCTCTGTAAATTTTATTTTTTGATTTGTATGTCACAGAAAAGAATCGGCTTTTGCGACGGAGTTTAATTTTTTAGGGAAGATATCTTTTTGCGCTACCCTTAAGATATACCTGGCACTGACGGAAGCCCTCGGCATAATCCACACCGCACTGATATCCGCGGTAACGCGAGCAGGTGCGAACCATATCGGCAAAATCGATATTGTCGTGCTCTCTCATCCATACAAGCTGACTTTCGTGGCACTCGAGCATCTGCATTTTAAGCTCGATTTCATCGGAAATATCAACGTATTCGGTGGGGTTGAAATTCACGCCTGCAAGGGTGTCCATATAGAAAATGGGAACGAGCTTTGCGGGCTCAGAATATTTCGATTTGTAATTAGGCAGGGTTGCCGTAAAGCTTGCATCAAAAACAAGACGGGAAACTGCCGTGTGGTCGGGCATATAGTCGTCGGGAGCGTGAGTGATTATAAAATCGGGGTTAGCGTATTTTATAACGTCAACCATTTTATCTCTCGCTTCCTTGTTGTTGTCGTAAATATCAAGGTCATTAAATCCGCCCCAGATTACCTCGATGCCAGCCATAGCGCCCGCGCGCTTTGCCTCGTTTGCGCGAATAACCTTAAGCTCTTCGGGGGGAATAACAACGTGACCGAGGTCGCCCGACGAAGCGTGGCAGACTATTACCGTGTCACCTCTTTTTACGCATTTTGCAAGTGTTCCCGAGCAAGCAATCTCTATGTCGTCGGGATGTGCGCCTATTGCCAGAACTCTCATAATAATTCTCCTTTTGACCAAAATATTGGTGTATTCTATTTATATTTTACAGTTATTTAAATGAAAAAACAATGTAACTCTATTGCATAAATAGGTAAAATCGTCTACTTAATTTTATTTTTGAGTTATTTTCACCAAACCGATTGACATTGTGGGTAAAAGATGCTACCATTAAGCTATGGAAAAAAAGTATTATAAGCACAAGCTGGAAAATTTGCTTGTCATAAGTAAGATAGTAATTATTCATTACTTTGAATTCGACAAGAATTTCAAAAACCACACCGAGTCGCATGACTTTTGGGAGCTTGTATATGCCGAAAAGGGCGATTTTATTGCCACGTCGGGCGAGGAAGAGATAGTCTTAAAGGAGGGAGAGATGCTCTTTCACAAGCCGGGCATACCACACTCTCACAGGGCCGACGGAAAGCATGCGCCAAACGTCTTTATAATCTGCTTTGAGTGTAAAAACGAGGCTATGCGCTATTTTGAAGACAAGCATATGACGCTTGACAAAAGCCTTCTCGGCTTTATTTTCGGTATAATTGAGGAAAGCAAGCGCACCTTCGACCTTCCGCAAGCCGACCCGACGCTCAAAAAAATGAAGCTCAGCGACAGCCCCTCGCCGGGCGGTCAGCAGGTGATAAAAAACTACCTCGAATTGCTCCTTATAAGTCTTATGAGAAGCGAAAGTGAAAAGGACGACTCCACCGCAGTCTTTCTTCGCGACGGTCAGTACGACGAAATCATAAGCAACACCGTAATAGAATATATGAAGGAGCATATTGAGGAAAGGCTCGCCGTTGAGGATATATGCAAGGAGCTTCACTATAACCGCTCCTACGTTTACAGGCAGTTTAAAAAAACAACGGGCACATCACTTATGTCTTACTTTACAAACATGAAAATTTCACGTGCCAAGGAACTGCTTCGGAGCACCGATATGACGGTAGCCGACATTTCCGACCGTCTTTCCTTTGATAACCCCAACTATTTTTCAAAGGTATTCAAAAAAGAAGTCGGCAAAACCCCCTCAAAATACAGAAAATCGAGGCGGGATAAGCTTTAATAAAACCATGAGCCGCTCCGGGTAGAAAAACGAAGACGGCTCTTTTCCACCTTTTAGGTGAAATTCAAAACAATTTTTTATGATAATAGGTTGCCGTGTACTCGGTCGGTGCGCACCCTACGTATGCCGAAAAAACTTTTGAAAAATGGTAAACATCGCAATAACCGAGCTCGGATGCAATTTCCGTAACCGTGAAATACCTGCTTTCAAGCATTTCCTTTGCCGCCGCAATGCGAAGCGAGTCGCGGTAACCGACAATAGTTTTACCCGTCTGCTTTAAAAATTGTGAGCGCAGATAGGAAATGGACACCGAGCAATAGCTCGCAATATCTTTGCCCGAAAAATTCCTTTTGAAATTTTTGTGTACGTAAGAAATTGCCCTGGTGACGTAATCATTCTTCAGTTCTTTCTTCGTGTCGTTTTGTATAACCTCAAGATAAAACTGCAAAAGCCCTATTCGGCAAACCGCGTATGAATCCCAAGACCGCGACTGCCATTTTTTGCAGATATCTATTATTCTCTTATACTGCCCGTCTGTACACCTATATATGAAAGGCAGCATTGTTTTGTCGAGATTAAGGGAAATACCGCTCGCCACGTAAGAACCGCCCCCTTCAAGAGCTATCGAATAGCTATCGTTCTTATTTACAATAATCATGTCCCCCTCGGATACGTCATAGCGTTTCCCGGCGGCATCGGTCGCGTATCCCTTTCCCGACGTAATCATTGCAAATCCGTCAAAAGCTCTTTTGGAATTTTGAAAAAAGAAGTTTTCCTCTTCAATTTTATGCACTATAATCTGTATATCATCTATATCAAGAATCAATCCGTCGTTCATTATATCACCTCTTAAGTATTATTATACAACTAAAATCACATATTTTCAAGATTATTGCGTAAACAAAAGTTGTTTTATACAAAACAAAAGTTTTTTTGTACATTGAACACGTGTGTCATATAAAGTATAATTCAATTAGAGAGAGGTAGTTTATATGATTAAATTTGAAGAATATATTATGCCCGCGGCAGAGATGGGAAATCTTAATCCCATGCCCGACATCAAAAACGTAAGCTATATTCACGCAGGCTATGAAATTACGGACAAGGTGCGAGAGGATGAAAAAACACATCTTGGGAAAGGCATGATATCCACAATGCTGCCATACAAAATGCAGGACGGATACGACCGTAACAAAAAAGAGCGGAAATTCAAGGCAGCGATTCTGGAAAATGAATGCATTCGAGCGGTGTTTCTTCCTGAGCTCGGAGGCAGACTGTGGTCGATTTATGACAAACAGCAAAAACGCGAGCTTCTGTACGTTAATCCCGTTTTCCAACCGGGCAACCTCGCACTCAGAAACGCATGGTTCAGCGGCGGCGTAGAATTTAACGTCGGAATAAAAGGCCATAACCCCCTTACCGCTTCACCGATGTGGTGCGCTATAGATAAATGCGAAGAGGGTGACGTTTTGCGTCTGTATGAATATGAGCGTATTCGCGGTGTGGTATACAGCATCAGCGCATGGTTGCCCGAAAATTCCTCCGTATTATATATCAAAAACAGAATAGAAAACACCGAGCCCCGGGGAAAGTATATGTATTGGTGGTCAAACATCGCAGTTCCCGAAACGCGCGGAACACGGGTGCTCGTTCCCACCGACGAGTCATTTTTAAGTTTTTATAATGCAAATCATTATATACTTGATAAGGCGGCGGTACCCGTGCACGAAAATCTCGATATAACCTACCCGTCGAAGATTCCCTCGTCAAGAGACTTTTTTTACAAAATACCCGAGAAAAATCACAAATGGATAGCAACGGCAGACGAGGACGGAAAAGGGCTTTTGCAATGCTCAACCCAAATGCTGAAAGGCAGAAAGCTTTTCGTATGGGGTATGGGACAGGGCGGAAGAAACTGGAATGAGTGGCTTTCCGTGGAGGGCTCGGCATACATAGAAATTCAAGCAGGACTTGCGCATACTCAGCTTGAGCATATACCGATGCAAAAAAACACGGTGTGGGAGTGGACGGAAGCATACACAGCGCTTAACCTTGATAGAGATACCGCGCACGGTGACTACAAAAAAGCTGTGTCCGAGGCGGAAAAATATATGATTTGCCGCGTTGGCAATCCCGATAAGCTCTATTTCCCCAACCAAAAAGAAGCCATGGAAACCGAAATTATATATAAAGGCTCAGGGTGGGGCGCCGTTGAAGAGCTTGCGCGGGGAGAGAAAATAAGCGATTTATGCCGTTTTCCCGCAAGCTCGGATATCGAGACTGAGGAGTGGACAAGGCTAATTAAAGACGGAGTATTTCCCGACTCGGATACCGACGCCGAGCCGACAAGTTACGTTGTAGGCAAAAGGTGGCTCGAAAGGCTGGAGGCGTTACCCAAGCAAAGCTGGTACAGTCTTTTGCATATAGGCGTAATAAAATATGCGGACGGCGACCTTCTCGGCGCAAAAGCGGCGTGGGAGGCTTCTACCAAGATAAAACCGTCGCCTTGGGCGCTTCGCAACCTTTCGATGCTTTACAAAAACGAGCTTTTTGACATAAAAACGGCAAGAAAATATATCCTTGAAGCCTTTAAATTAAAACAAAACTGCCCCGCTCTTTGCAATGAAGTTGCGGCGCAGCTTACGGCAGACGGTGG
>JAZLAO010000048.1:0-2631 GCA_045613205.1 Eubacteriales bacterium
GCTTCAGCTTTCAAATTTTTCGGTTTTCGAAGACCGAGAAAGCGGGAATTTCGAAATATCTCTTGCCAAAGTAGGTCAATTTGACGAAAACCGTCGATTTTTTTGCGAGAGTTGGAAATACACCGTTGTCCTATAAAATCAAACAAAAAGGAGATGCAGTATGAACGTACTTGAATCATTTAAGCTTAATGGAAAAATTGCCGTCGTTACGGGCGGCGCAGGGCTTTACGGCTTTCAAATAGTAGAAGCTCTCGCAGAAGCCGGTGCAACGGTTTACGTAGCTTCAAGAAACCGCGCGAACAACGAAAAAAAGATGGCTACGCTTTTGGAAAAGGGCTACAAAATATCTGTACTTGAGTTTGACCTCGAGGATGAGAAAAGTATTCTCGCGCTTTGTGAAGAAGTTTACGAGCGCGAAGGTCGCGTCGATATCCTCGTCAACAACGCCGTGCTCCGTTGCTCCAAAGGATATACCGATACCGCGGAAAACTTCACAAGAAGTATGATTGCAAACGCAACCGGTCTTTTCGTCATTTCCCGCGCATTCGGCAATAAAATGGCAAAGGCGGGCGGTGGCTCTATAATAAACATCGGCTCGTATATGGGAATACTCGGTCCCGATTACACTCTTTACGAAGGTACGGAAATGAATGTAAACGGCGCTCCCGCGGATTATTTCTTCCACAAAGGCGGAATAACCAACTATACGAGATTTCTTGCCAGTCATTACGGCTCGCACAACGTACGAGCAAACTGCATCGAGCTTGGCGGACTTTACGACGGCAGTCAGAACGAAAAATTCGTCGAGCGTTATAACAAAAAAACGCCACTCGGCAGAATGGCAAACGGCTCCGACCTAAAGGGACTTATAGTTTATCTTGCAAGTGATGCTTCGCTTTATATGACGGGGGCTATTATCCCACTCGACGGCGGTTACAGCGTCAAATAAAGGAGATTTAAATGAACGTTACTTCAAAATGCGGATACCGGATTTCCCGGCTTACCTTAGGAACGGTACAGCTTGGTATTCCCTACGGAATAAACAATCAAGTCAGAATGCCTACGTACGAGGAATCTGCGAATATTTTGGGAACAGCACTCGACCTTGGAATCGCGTCGTTTGACACCGCAAAAGGATACGGCGAAAGCGAGGCTGTTCTAGGTAGATTTTTCAGTCAAAATAAGTACGAAAAAACCATCATATCAAAGGTGTTTTTTAAGGACGTTGACAAGGCAAAGGTCAAAGACAGAATTTTTGCCGACGTCCGCGACTCACTCAAAAAATTAGGACTTGAAAAGCTCCCGTTTTTAAAGCTTCACAATGAATCAATGGTGATAGAGTACGGTGATACGCTTATAAGAGCGCTCGAGGATTTAAAGGCTGAGGGGCTTGTCGGCGGCGTCGGAATATCTTTTTCGGACAAATCTCATCTCCTCGACTTGACAGACGGCACGGGATTTGATATAATTCAGATGCCGGCTAATATGTTTGATAATAAGGAAATAATTTCCGGAAGCATCAAAACACTTGCCGAGCGCGGCATTGCCGTATTCATTCGCAGCCTTTACCTTCAAGGTCTTTTCTTCAAAGACACGGACGCCTTACCCGAAAAGATAAAATCAGCAAAGCCCGCGCTTGATAGGCTGAACGAGCTTTCAAAAGAAACCGGCATAAGCATCGCGGAGCTTGCCGTCACGTTTATAAGAGATACCGAGGGAATTACCTCTCTCATTCTCGGCTGTGACAATCCCGAGCAGGTAAAAGCAGGCGCGGCGCTGATAAACGCGCCAAGCATGCCGAATTCGGTGAGAGAAGAAATCATCAACATCTCCGAATCGGTCGACCCCGTTGTTATAAGACCATGGGAATGGTTTAAATAATAGTTAAAACAATAGCTAGGAGAAACTTATGATTATCGCCAACATCAAGGATGCGGACAGATACGTACCGCTCACCAAGGAATTTAAGGCAGCATTTGAATTTTTGAAGAGCCTCGACAAAGATACCCCCGTAGGAAAGCACGAGGGCGACGGCTTCAGAGCCAGCGTAGCGGTTATACAGACCTCGGACACTGCTAAAGACGGCACACCCAAAAGGGTTGAAGCGCACAGAGATTACCTCGATATACACTATTGCCTCGAGGGCAGCGAGGGCATCGGATATGCAAACGTTGATACCCTCACGCCTATTATGGAATACAATGCCGAAAAAGACTATATTCATCTCACGGGCAATGTTAACAAATCAATACTTGACGAAGGATATTTCTGCATAGTGTATCCCGAGGATGCTCATACCCCCGGTATGCTCGGCAACTTCGGTACACAGGTCAAGAAAGCAGTAGTAAAAATCAAGGTTACATAATACATAGGTGGGTTAAATCCAAAAACGCGATTTAACCCACTTTTCCCATAAACTTTTTTAAATTCATTGACTTTTGATTTAAAATGTGATATACTAATCCTCGCTGTTAGCTAACAGCTGAATAAGCCTGCATAGTTAAATGCTCGCTAAGCAAAAACAACTAAGTGTTGTTTTTGCAACGCGAGACAGCCCAAAGCAACGAGCCATAGGACGCGAGTTTACGAGCTACGCCTGGCGACTATGCGACGGCTGCGGAATATAATAAA
>JAZLAO010000049.1:0-11382 GCA_045613205.1 Eubacteriales bacterium
TTCGCATCAAAGTGGTACGTTCTCGTATTCTACTTCCTCAACCTTATCATGGTTGGCGCTGACCTTATCCTCTACGTAAGAAACTCAAGGCTTGATAAGCTTGCGGCGGCAAAGAACGAGGAATAATATGCGCAGCTTTTCTGATATCACCTACGGCAAGCTCGGGCACCCGCTTCAAAAGCTTGATATTTACCTACCCGACTCGGACGGTTCGGCTCCCGTATTCGTTTATTTTCACGGTGGAGGCATAGAAAGAGGCGACAAGGCAACACCAAAATGTCTTGCTGTCGCGGAATCGGCAACAAAAAGAGGAATTGCTTTTGTTTCGGCAAATTACAGACTTTTTCCCGATGCGAAGTATCCCGACTTCATAGAGGATGCGGCAGAAGTTGTTGGCTGGGTATTTAAAAACATTGATAAATACTGCAAAACCGACGGAATTTACGTTGGCGGAAGCTCTGCGGGCGGTTACATCTCAATGATGCTCTGCTTTGATAACAGGTGGCTTGAAAAATACGGAATATCTCCGCTTGACGTTAGGGGATTTATTCACGATGCGGGACAGCCCACGGCGCATTTCAACGTTTTGAAATACAAAGGAATTGACCCAAGACGCGTCATAATCGACGAAACCGCACCTGTTTATCATATCGGCACGCATGAGAAATACCCTCCTATGCTTTTTCTCGTTTCCGATCACGATATGGAAGGAAGATACGAGCAAACGATGCTCACCGTGGCTACCCTCAAGCATTTCGGACATAGCGAGCCTAATGTAAAGCTTTGCTTTATGCCGAATACAAAGCACTGTAACTACGGCGAAGACGAGCGCGGTGAGCCTGTCTTTGCAAACCTCGTTTGCGAATTTATAAAAGAACACAAATAAAGCAAAAGCGACAGCTTTTTACCGTAAAAGGTATCAAGCTGCCGTTTTTTGTTTTATCTCAATATAAACATCTGTGTCCAATAGCTTCCGTTTTCCACGTAGCCGACTCCGATGTGTGTAAAGGATTTATTGAGTATGTTCGCTCTGTGCCCGGGTGAGTTCATCCAACCCTTGACCACTGCTTCCGGAGTTGCGTAACCCTTTGCTATGTTTTCACCCGCACTTCTATAGGATATACCGAAGTTTTTCATCATCTCGAAGGGTGAGCCGTAGGTAGGACTTGTGTGCGAAAAGTAGCCTTTGTTCTTCATATCCTCGGATTTATACCTTGCCACTCTTGATAGCTGCCAATCCTGCGTAAGCGGTGAAAGACCGTTTTTTTGGCGTTCAATATTTACAAGCCTTACGACCTCTGATTCATATGCACTTACTTTGCTGTCAAGGGCCGGAATAGTCAACACATCTCCGGGATATATGAGCGCGGGATTTTTAATATGAGGATTTGCGCTTTTAAGTTCCGAAAGCCCAACCTGATATTTTACGGCGATTTTCCACATTGAGTCGCCTTTTACAACGGTGTGAGTCGTCGATGCCGCTGATGCGGGAGTTATAATAACACTGATAAATAAAAATATGCTGAACATAAGTAACAGTAGTTTTTTCAATATATCTACCTCCTTATTTTTTGTATCCGAAAATACGGCAAAATTATTATAGCATACCCCCTCCCCCGTTTTCAAATGCAATAGTTTCCAAAAGAACACGCGAAACTTGAAAAACGGAAAACAAAAAGCCAGGCGTGACAAGGGATAAACGCCCTCCCCCGACGCGCGCGGATAGAAAAAATCGGCAGTATAACAAACATTTGCATACCGCCGATTTTATAAATATTGATTTGGTGATATTATTCTACACAGTTCGTGTAATTCCAGGTTTTGAAAAGCTCGCGGAGAACGTCCTGATGAGCCTCGCAATCTATATAGTGACCGAGAGCGGCATTTTCACGCTCGCTGCTTCCCGGGGTTGCGACCTTTGCTATGTGAGGAAGGTAGTTTTCCTTGACGCTCTGACAGAATTCCTCCCAACCGCGACGCCACTCACCGTTTGCAAGCTCCTCGTTGCGCGCGTAAAAGCTCTCCATTATCTCCTTTTTGTCTTCTCCCGCTGCAAGACTTATTCCGTCATCAAGAACTCTTATCGGAACGAAATTAATCTCATGTGACTTAGTATCATACTCAACGGCAAAGCCCGTAAACCAACATTCAATATCCTTAAGTCCGAGGAAATGGAAATTGCCCTGACCGTAGAGAATATGAGTGTCCTCGTATTTTTCATAACAGCCTATGCAATGCGTATGCTGGCAAAGAACGACGTCAGCTCCCGCACGAGCCATAGCGCGACAGACCTTTATAAGCCTTGGCGATGGGTATCTTGAATACTCCTTACCGCCGTGGTATGCGACGATTACTCTGTCTGCCGTTTTCTTTGCCTCGCGGATATCGTCGAGGGTGTCGAATTCGTCAAACGGTCTTGCTCCCATTCTGTTCTCAATAGCGTAAGAATACTCGTGCTCGCATACCGCGATTACGCATATTTTCTCTCCGTTTTTCTCGTAAACGTAATTCTTTCGCGAGTCCTCGTAATTATTACCCCAGCCGGTATAATCGAGTCCGACTCTGTCAAGCTGAGCCATGGTATCGGTGATACCCTTAATTCCGAGGTCAAAGGTATGGTTATTACTGAGTCCGCAGACGGTGACCCCAAGCTCCTTTAAAACGTCTGCCACCTGTGCGGGCGCGGAAAGCGCGGGCCCGAATTTTTTTATAGCCTCAGTTGCTTCGGTGAGCGCGCACTCGAGGTTAACAAAGGTAAATTCGCTTTTTTCAAAAAGTGTCTTTGTATCCTTAAAAAGAATATCGGTTTCCCTTCTTCCGAAGGATTCCTTTGATGTTTTTGACGGAGATACGTCGCCTATAAGCAATGTTTTCATTAAAATCACCTTTTTATATTTTTTTAATCTTGACTTTTTTTAGTTTTATGATAATATTGTAATATATATATGATTTTTTATCAATGAATTATATTGTTTTTATAAGTGATTTTTTATACTATTTTAAGGAGAAATATGAGAGCATACATAGTTCGGGAGCTTCTTCACTACTGCAACGTGAATTTGAAGAAGTCATCAAAAATTTCAAAAGCACCTATTGATTACTACGATTTCACCTTTGTGCTTAAGGGCTCTATGACTTACGTAGTAAATGGAAAAACCTACGTTATATCCGAAAACGACGCCATTTTTATAAAACCCGGCTCACTTAGAGAGCGGATTCCGATGAACACCCCCACAAAGTACGTAAGCTATAATTTCACCGCTTACGACGATGCGCTTCTGCCAAAGCAGGTATACCTCAAAAACATCATAAATCACGATATACGGGATATGGTTTCTATATTTTCGGCATCACACCTTTCCAACATTTATGCATCGCGCGAAAAGGCTATGAATATGCTAAATTACATTCTGCTTGAAATAAAAGACATAATCGACCTTGAAAGTAATAACAAGCATATAATAGGAATAATCAAATACATAAACGAGCATATTGCCGAGAAAATTTCGCTCTCATCGATAAGCGAGCATCTGAACCTTTCAAGAGAATACACCTCTCATATTTTCAAAAAGGAAACAGGAAAGACCGTAACCGACTACATTAACGAAAGAAAGCTGATGATTGCAAAGGAAATGGTGCTTTCGACAAGCTATCCGCTGACCGACATTTCCGAAAGACTCGGTTACGAAAATTACAGCTATTTTTCAAAGGTTTTCAAAAATCAGTTTGATACCACCCCGAGAGTTTTAAGGAAAACAAAGACTTATTCATAATTAAATACCAACAGAAAACCGAATTTTGCATATATTACCTAAAAAGCTCATAAAATATATCAAAAGGCGGTGATTTGTTATGTTAAAAAAGGTAAAGCCGTATGCGATAAGTATTTTGATAGCGCTTGCTGTGGGCGGCATATCGGCACTTTTAACGATGGGAAATATGGATATATACAAAGAGGTCAGGACGCCTCCGCTCTCTCCCCCGTCTATTCTGTTTCCTATTGTCTGGACTATCCTTTATATACTTATGGGTGTCAGCGCGGGGATGATATATACAGACAGAAATTCCGAATACAAGGAGCGCACGTCGGCTCTTGCCACATACGCCTCAAGCCTTGTCGTAAACTTTGCCTGGAGTATTATTTTCTTTAATCTGCGCGCGTTCCTGTTTGCTTTTATATGGTTGCTGTTTCTTTTTTACCTGATAATTAAAACTATTCTCTCCTACAAGAAAATCAAACCAAAAGCGGCATATTTACAGATTCCCTATGCCCTATGGGTTGCCTTCGCGGGATATTTGAATTTTGGAATATGGCTCCTTAACTGAAAAAGCGTTGCGAGTCCGAGTATGGATTTCGCAACGCTTTTTGCGTTTTATTATACGAGGTTAAATTAAATTATTTCGATACCTGCGATTTTGCAGAATTCGGTGATTATCTTCGAGTTATCACCGTAGGAAATTATGTAGTGCTGGCACATTACCTTATCGGTAAAGTCCTCGGTATCCGCAAGAAGCACCTTGAGCGCGGGGAGCTGAGGCGCGGGCTGAGCCCATCCTGCTTCCTCCCACTTCGGAGGTGTAGTTCCCTCTCCGACTACCATATGCATAACGTACTTTCCGTCCTCAACGGCAAGGCGGCACATAGTAACCACGCCCGTCTTAACCTTGGATACGTTAAGCACACCCTGTGAGAGAAGTCCGAAAGCCTCGGGGCTGACGGTAACCTCACCGTCAACTATCTCCTTCGGAACGTAGTCGGGAACGCCCGCAAGAACGCCCTCCTCAAAGAATTCGTAGAATTCAAGATATGCGCCTATCTGACCGGTGAGAGCCTTTACTACCGTCTGAGTTACGTTTCCAAGACAGTCGTTTTCGGGAATGGTGGGTATTCCCTCTCTTTCGGCAAGAAGCATAAATATCATTGCAGGGGGGAAGCCGAGAAGCTTCTTCATTCCGTCAACGTCCTTCAAGGATATTGCCTTATACTTTCTTTCGTCGACTATATCCTTAAGCGCAAGGTAGTAAGTGACACCGCGTCTTACGATGCTCATATCCGCTTCCTTAAGGAATTTCCAGCCCTTAACGGTGGTATTGATTACCTCGTCAACAGCAGCATCGGTAACCTTTTCTGCTCGCTGAACAACCTCGAGCATTTCAAAGCACTCAATTTCAGCGCCTACGGTCTTCTTAAGCGAGCAACCGTCGAACATAGTTCCGTAAAGGTGCATATCTCGGAAGCCCATCTGACCTATCTTTGCCGAGCGCATAGCCTTGTATGCAGCCGCTGCCTTACAGTAGGTAAGAACGTCAGCGCTTCTCGAGGGCTTGCCTATAATGTCGTATACGTATTTAAAGGTATATCCAAGGTCCTTCATAGTTTTGCGAAGGGCGCTTGTGCCTGCCTGGTCAGCGGTAGTAACGAGTCTTCCGTCCGACTCAATCCAGCCGCAAAGTCCCCAAAGAACCATAGGAACGTTACGGAACTGCTCAGCAACCTTTATTACCGCGTGGGTAGGAATCCAACCCGCGATGCAAAGAACGAGAGCGTCAAACTCCTTACCCTTAAGAAAATCGATAGCGCGGTTTACGTCTACCTCCTCGTAGTCGTCACGGATGGGGTAGCAAGGAAAAACCTCTACTCCGTCACACATAAGGCTTTCTGACGCAGCCTTACACTTGTTGATAATGATATCAACGGGGGTGTTAACTTCGCCAAATCCGATAAATGCAATTTTACTCATAATCTTAATCTCCATATATATTTTTTTAATATCAAAATCTTACGCGAGGGCGGCAAGCTCGGCTTGAATTTTCTTCTTCGTTTTTTTGTAGAAGTATATAAGAAGCGGGGTTGCCAAGACTATTATGACTATCCAGCTGAGCGGCCAAACCATACATATGTAAGCATAGTTATGCGATATATTATCCGAATAAAGAAGCGGATATATTGCGGTAAGCCAGAAAACTCTGAATACTATGTTCGAAAAAACGCTTATTCCAAGTGAAGTATTTGAATATCCGAGACCTCGGATACCCTCCTGAAGAACGTTTACTATTCCGCATAATACGTACGGCACACCGACTAAAGCCACGCGAATCATACAGTATTCTATAACCTGTTCGGTATTCGTCATTATTCCGCAGAGAGCGGGGGCTGTGACGTAGAATATCACACCGAGGGCAACACCGACGCAAATTACGACTCCGAGGTTCGTGAGAACAGTCCGTTTGATGCGCTCCATTTTTTTAGCACCGAGGTTCTGACTTATCATAGCGATAGCCGCAATGGTGAAGCCCTGCATAACCTCAAGAATAATAGCGTCAAATTCCTTGACTATGGAGTTTGCCGCCATAATCTGATCACCGAGCGCGTTAAGGGAGGACAGAATGACTACGTTTGCAACAGCGAAGGTGCATTTTGAAAGTCCGAGGGGAAGGCCCACGAAAAAGATATCGCGGATTTCCCTTTTTCTTATCTTAATTTCCTTTTTATCAAGGGTCGAATATCCCGTGCTGCGCGCCATTATTATAAGAGCTCCTATAGCACTCACCGCTTGAGAAGCAACGGTAGCAATGGCAACGCCCTCAACGTCGAGTCCGACAACGGTTATGAAAAATATATTCAGACCTATATTAAGAACGCCGCCGATTATAAGAAACATCAAGGGACGAACGGTATCACCCACAGCGCGAAGTATAGATGCGCAGAAGTTATAGAGCATAATTACCGGCATACCGATAAAGTATATTTTGAGATATTTTGCAGCGTATGGAAAAACCTTTTCGTCGCAGTTCGTCCATATCAAAAGATTTTCGGTAAGTAAGATACCGGCTATCATTACGACCGTACCGAATATCACACTCGCGACAACCGATGTTCCGACAAGCCGCTTTGCCCGTTCGGGATCCTTTGCACCGGTCGCTCTGGCAACGAGAATATTAGCTCCGACGGACAGCCCCATAAAAAAGCCGATAAGCATATTCGTTATCTGCGTCGTTGAACCGACGGCTGCGACCGCCTGGTCGTTGGTAAATATTCCGAGTACGGCAACGTCAGCCGCAGTAAACAAAAGCTGAAGAATATTTACACCGATAATAGGCAGCGCGCATATTATCATTTTCTTTAAAATAGACCCCTCTGTGAAGTCCATTTCGTATTTTTTTGCCAAATAAACACCCTCTTCCCTAAATATTTTACCGCACGCGAGCGCATAAGTCAATAGTTACGTCATCGAAAAGTTTTCGAAATTCTCCATAGTCTACTATATTTTTCTCAAAGTTGCATTAAAGTTAAGAATAGGTCTTGATTTTTGCAGAAAAAAAGTGTAGAATAGATAGAGATAAAAATAAAAAACAAGGAGATTTTTAAAATGGCACTTGTAACAACAAAAGAAATGTTCAAGAAGGCATACGAAGGCGGATACGCTATCGGTGCTTTCAACATTAACAATATGGAGATAATCCAGGCTATTACCGAAGCTGCGGCTGAGGAAAAGTCCCCCGTTATCCTTCAGGTATCCGCCGGCGCACGTAAGTATGCAAAGCATGCATACCTCATGGCTCTTGCCCGCGCTGCAGTTGAGGACAGCGGCATTGATTTCGCTCTTCACCTTGACCACGGCGCAGATTTCGACATCTGCAAATCCTGCATTGACGGTGGATTTACCTCGGTTATGATTGACGGCTCGCACCACAGCTTTGAGGATAACATTGCAGTAACCAAAAAGGTTGTTGAATACGCTCACGCTCACGGCGTTGTAGTTGAGGGCGAGCTTGGTGTGCTTGCGGGCGTTGAGGACGACGTAGTTGCTGAGCATTCTTCATACACCCGTCCCGACGAGGTTGAGGAATTCGTTTCCCGCACGGGCGTTGACTCACTTGCTATTTCAATAGGTACCTCTCACGGCGCGTATAAGTTCACTCCCAAGCAGTGCACGAGAAACGAAAACGGTGTTCTCGTTCCCCCGCCCCTCAGGTTCGACATTCTCGAAGAGGTTGGAAAGAGACTTCCCGGTTTCCCCATCGTTCTTCACGGCGCTTCCTCGGTTGCACACGAGTGCGTAGCTGAAATCAACGCTCTTGGCGGTAAGCTTCCCGATGCTGTCGGTATCCCCGAAGAGCAGCTTCGCCGCGCTGCAAAGATGGCGGTTTGTAAGATAAACATTGACTCGGATATCAGACTTGCTATGACCGCAGGCGTTCGCCGCGTATTTGACGCGAAGCCCGAAGCGTTTGACCCGAGAGAATATCTCAAGGTTGCAAGAGAAGAGGTTAAGAAGATGGTTCGCCATAAGATAGTTAACGTTCTCGGCTCTTCCGGAACTCTTTAATTAAAGGATAATTCAACCACAACCTAATAAAAAATAGCGAGGTGTCTTTTTCGTCACCCCGCCACAATAAAAATCTCCCGATATTTGTGAATCACAAGCATCGGGAGCTTTTTTATTGTTTGGAAAATTATAATTGATTATACGAACTCTTCTTCGGTGTCCTTAGCCGGCTCGACAAGAACGGTAAGCTTTGTTACGCATTCCCTCTCCATTTCCGCTACGATTACGAAAAGGTTTTCGTAACGGAAGCTGTCGCCTACGTGCGGGTCGGCATCGAGCATTTCAACTGCCCAACCGCCCATTGTTGAATACTCGCAGGCAAAGTCCTCGGGCTTCTCGAAGTCGACCTCCTCAAAGAAATCTTCAATATTCATATCGCTTGCGACCTCGTAGGTATTTTCGCCCGTGAGAACGCAATCGCGGACTATTACGTCGGTATCGTCCCAAATGTCACCGACAAGCTCCTCGAGAATATCTTCCATAGTAACGACACCTAGTGTTCCGCCAAACTCGTCGATTACAATTGCGAGGTGCATCTTCGCTTCTCTAAGCTTCGTGAGCGCTGCGGGCAGCTTCATCGTTTTATGGAGCTTACAGGGCTTCAGCATCAGAGAGCGGATATCCGGAACGGTATCGTCAAGTGTCGCTTTATAATATCTTGTGAGTGAAAGCACTCCTATGATATTATCGATACTGTCCTCGTATACGGGAAGACGGGAGTACTGCATAGTATCCGAAAGGAGCTTTGCAATCTCGGACGGGTCGTCGTCAATATCAATTGCCGCCATATCAATTCTCGGTGACATTATCTTTTCGATAGTCGTGTCGCTGAACTCAAGCGTTGACTGCAAAAGCTCGCCCTGCTCCTCGTTTATTACGCCCTCCTGCTCAATAGTATCAATAATCGAAACAAGCTCCTCCTCAGTTACGGTCGGCTCGTCGCACTTGTGGTCAGAACCCCATAATTTACGCAAAACGAAAAGTATCATCATAACGAGGAATACGAAGGGGCTGAGGATAATGGTGAGTATACGCGTGGGTATTGCAATAATTCTTACCACAACGTCTGCGTTGTGCTTTGAAAGCACCTTGGGAACTATCTCACCGAATATAAGAATGACTACCGTTACGGCAATGGTAGCTATGGTAGACGCGATAGCTACGTAATCTGCGAACAAGTCCATAACGATAAGCGTCGTACAAGTCGAAACCGCTATATTCGCAAGGTTGTTACCTATCAGTATAGCCGAGAGCGCCGTCGTGAATTTTTCGCTGATGCCATACGCTATTTTCGCGGTTTTGGAGCCGCAATCCGCCGCTTTGCGAAGGCGCATTTTGTTAGAGGTGTTAAATGCAATTTCGGAAGCCGAAAAATACGCGGAGAGGCATATCATTACAAATATAACTACGTATGCCCACCACATTTTTGAAAAATGCTCTGCAAACGTCATACCTGCACCTCCTCTCCGACCTCACCGGCTTGCAGCTCAGCGATGTCTTCTTCGTCGAGGACGTGTACTATAACCTCGGTCACGCGTCCGCCCTCAAAGGTTTTTGGCGTGATTTCGAGATTTTCATATATAAAGCCTTCCTCCTCTTCGGGAATATGGCCTAAATTTTCAAGAATGAAGGACAGTATGGGCTTGTATGCGATAGCCTTCGGAGCTTTGCCTATTCCCATTCGCTCGTAAGCTATACCGACAAGCATATGCGTATTTACCATATACTTGTTTCCGCCGAGAGTCTGGAAGTTCTTATCAACTACGTCCTCCTCGTCGAAAATCTCTCCTACAAGCTCCTCGAGTATATCCTCGATGGTTACAAGACCGACGACCTTCTTATCTGCATCCTGGACTATTGCCATCTGAAGCTTATGCTGGCGCATATGTGAGAGAAGAACGTCGATTTTCGTTTTCTCACGGATTACGTAAGGCGCAATCATAACCGAGCGCAAAACTACCTTGGGATTACGTCTATACTCCTTAAGGAAGTTTCTCGTTCTTATAATACCGATTATTCGCTCGGAATTTGCCGCCTTAACGGGAAGGCGCGAGCAATGCGTGTTACGTATAGTTTCGAGAATTTTCTCGGTCGAATCGTTAACTCTTATGTAGCAGATATCCTTCTCCATCGTCATAATTTCATCAACCGTGGTTTTTGAAAATTCGATGGCGGATTTAAGCATATCGCCCTGCTCCTCGTTAACGACTCCCTCCTCCTCCGCCGTGTCGATAATCTCGGTAAGCTCATCCTCGGTAATCGAAGGCTCGGACTCGTTTTTTGAGAACATTCTTGAAACAAATCCGGAAATCAAGTTAAAGAAAGCCGCAATCGGGGCGAGGATTTTCATTAAAAATCTTAGAGAGCCCTCGAAAAACAGCGATACGCTTTCGCTTCTATCGTTAGCGAAGCTTTTCGGTATCATTTCGCTGAACAAAAATATTATTACGGTACTCAAAACCGAGCAAATCATCGAAAACGCGAAGGACTCAAGAAACTCCTCGCTTTTTCCGAAGCTATCCCTAAAAATATCGGTTGCCAGAATCGTGAATACAGCGGCGCCCGCAATCTTGGTCACGTTGTTACCAAGCAAAAGCGTGGTCAAGGCCTTATCAAATTTATTCAGGATACACATTACGCCCTTTGCGCGTCTGTTTCCATCGTCGGCCAGCGCTTTTATCTTAATTTTGTTAACAGCGGAAAACGAGCTTTCCGTTGCCGCAAAATAAGCGCCGCCTATAACGCAAAGTATGAAAATAATCCATAAGGGTATACTGTCACTACCCATGAAAAAACATCTCCTTACCTATTCAATAAACATTAACATATATTTTACCATTTCTTTACCGCTTTGTCAAGTGATATACAACTTGACAACGACACTATAACAAAAATAACGCAATAGCCGAACAGAGTCGAACTCACAAGTCTTGCGGCGCCAAATTTTAGCGTCTTTCGTCGCACCGACTCTTGTAAAGTTATACTTTACTGCGACTCGTTACGCCAAAATCCATCAAAAATTTGTTAGCCGGAAGATGCTACGCAGTTTTGA
>JAZLAO010000050.1:0-23636 GCA_045613205.1 Eubacteriales bacterium
CTAATAAATTTTGCGTTCGCCAAATTGTTTTACAAATTTATCAATTTTGCGTGATGTTTGTATCACTGTAGTGATATAGCAAAAGGCTGAGCTTTTGCCCAGCCTATCGTATTATGAGAAGTATTCGTTAAGCAATTCTTGATGCTTTTGACTCTTCTTTGCGATCTTGAATCCGTAATCGGAGAGGAATGTTATCAGCCATTCCTTTGCTATGATTTCCTCGCCTTGAGCCTTAACGCATTTTAGGTGTCCTCGGTTTAACCACCGTCTTACCGATTCGTGCTCGTAGCCGAGGAGCTTTTCGAGCTCTTTCGGTGAGAAGGTTTCTTTTCGATTGCACCACCGTTTTGTCAGCCATTCCGAGAAGTCTTCCCGAAGCTCATTCGGGTAACGCATTTCCGAGGTACTTTTCTTTGCTGAGAATATGGGAGGAATAAAGTATGCGTTTTGGTTTTTGCTGACCGTATTCACATAGTGAATAACATCGGTAATTTCTATCGTGTATCGCCTTGTTTTCTTCTCGGTATCCTTGCAAGGTATTACTCCGTTCTGAAGCATCCAAGCACACTTGCGTTTGCTGATTCCGAGGATAATTCTGAGTTGCTCGGAGTTTATCGTTTTGGGATAGGCTGATACGATTTCGTTAACCGTCATTTTTCTCGCCTCCGACTCTGAAGCGTTTGCCGTCTGTATCGTCGGCATGCAGTAGGAGGTAATCTATTAGGTCGAGCTTTGATATGAGGTGAGCGCCTCGCATAACGAAGCTTCTGAGCTCGCCAGATTTGAGCAGTGCGTATATTGTATTTTTACTTTTCTTAGTCCATCTCGCTGCTTGTATAGGTGATAGAATATCGGGGCATCCGCGAAGTAGCCATTCAAGGTCTTGTCTTCTTTTCTCTGTATTTTTCATTTTCTTTCTCCGTAATCTTTTCATAATCATTTTGCCGACGGTTACCGAGAAGTTGACAATTTTGAGATTTAGTGATATAATTCTTTTGCTGGATTTTACGGATTTTCTGACAGTTTTCTATCATTTTTCTTGAAAATAGTCGGAATTTTCGCTATTATATGCTGGGATTTGCTATCAAATAGTGACGACGAGGGACGAGTAGGTATTAAACGGTTAATTACTCGAAATCAGTTTGTGGATAACACCACACGAGGGTTCGCATATGCGCTGTGCGCATATCTGCGTCGCGAGGAGCACAAAGTTTCACTTTGTACTTAGCGGAACGAATAGCATAAACTTTCCCCGAGCAGCATACCTCTCCCGCGCAGGACACTTCTTGTGAGTGTCCCTTTTATTTGGCGCATAATTTCTTTATAATTTTATTTTGCGAAGATGAGAACGCATCCTTGACAACAGGGATTAAATTGTATATAATGTAGCTGACAAAAACAAAATGGTAGTGGATTATGCAAAACAAATTTATAAGACTTAAATATGCGTGTTACGTTACGAACATATCAATGGCGGTTGTATCAAATTTTTCACCGCTGCTTTTTTTGACCTTCAGAAGCCTTTACGGAATATCATATTCACTTTTGGGGCTCTTGATTTTAATTAATTTCTGCACTCAGCTTGCTGTGGATTTGCTCTTTTCTTTCTTTTCTCATAAATTTAATATATCATACGCGGTAAAACTGACACCGGTACTCACGTCTGTAGGTCTTCTCATATTTACAGCATCACCATGGATTCTTCCAAACGAGCTTGTTTATATTGGATTAGCTTTAGGTACGCTGATTTTCTCGGCATCGGGTGGATTGACTGAAGTTTTGATAAGTCCTATTATTGCAAAAATTCCTGCAAAAGATCCTGACAGGGAAATGAGCAAGCTTCATTCAATTTACGCATGGGGTGCTGTTGCAATTGTAGTAATAGCTACGCTCTATATTCACTTTTTTGGGGCGAAAAACTGGCAGTGGATATCCTTGGCGTTCACCTCGATACCGATTGCAGCGTGTGTTTTGTATGTAGGTGTTGAAATTCCGGATATTCAATCCGGTGAAAAGACAGCAGGCGCAGTGAATATGCTTAAAAACGGCGGTGTATGGCTTTGCGTGCTTGCGATATTCCTCGGGGGATCTGCAGAATGTACTATGTCACAGTGGAGTTCGGGCTACGTAGAGGGGGCATTGCAAATCCCTAAAATATGGGGTGATATATTCGGTGTCGCATTGTTTTCCCTTGCTCTTGGACTTGGAAGAACGATTTATTCCAAAAAAGGAAAGAATATTGACAGAGTTTTGATTTTCGGTGCAGTAGGTGCAACAGTGTGCTACGTTATTGCGACAATTTCAAGTTCGGCTACCGTGGGACTTATTGCTTGTGCCGCAACGGGCTTTTTCGTTTCTATGCTTTGGCCGGGTATGCTGATTGTTGCTTCTGAAAAATTTTCGAGCTGCGGTGTTTTCATCTATGCCTTAATGGCATCGGGTGGCGACCTTGGCGCATCGGTAGGTCCTCAGCTGGTTGGAATTGTTACTGATTTGGTGATTGCGAGTGACAGGGCAGTAAGCCTTGCTGAAAAATTGGCATTAACACCGGAGCAACTTGGAATGAAGGCAGGTATGCTCGTGGGAACGCTGTTTCCTCTCATAGCGATATTTGTGTATGTAGCTATATGGAGAGGGAAGCGCAAAGCAAAATAAAGACTTTCAAACAAAAAGAGCACCCTTGGGGTGCTCTTTTTGCGGGAATACGGCACCGAGGTAAATATGAGGTAGACCGTAGGCGTATCGAAAAGAAGAGATTTTGTTGTCTCGCTTTGCGAGACATCGGCGCCGAGAGTCGAATCCCTTTCGTGCAAGGCACGAAACGTGCTCTAATTCATCACAGGAGCACCAAACAAAAAGAGCACCCCAAGGGTGTTCTTTTTGCGGGAATACGGCACCGAGGGAAATATGAGGTAGACCGTAGGCGTATCGAAAGAAGAGATTTTGTTGTCTCGCCTTGCGAGACGTCGGCGCCGAGAGTCGAATCCCTTCCGTGCAAGGCACGAAACGTGCTCTAATTCATCACAGGTGTACCAAACAAAAAGAGCACCCCAAGGGTGCTCTTTTTGTGTGAATAAGGCACCGTGGGAAATATGTGGAAGACCATAGGCGTATCGAAAGAAGAGATTTTGTTGTCTCGCTTTGCGAGACGTCGGCGCCGAGAGTCGAATCCCTTTCGTGCAAGGCACGAAACGTGCTCTAATTCCTCACAGGTGTACCAAACAAAAAGAGCACCCCAAGGGTGCTCTTTTTGTTTGGTGCTCCTGCGGGAATTCGAATCCCGGACACCTTGATTAAAAGTCAAGTGCTCTACCGGCTGAGCTACAGGGGCATATCAATCACGCCTAAATATAATATCATATCCCGAGCGTTTTGTCAATAGCTTTTTGAAAAATATATAAAAAAATAACTTGTACACTTTTTAACTAAAGTACGTTTTATTGTACACTTTGCGTCATATAATGTAATAGGAAGCAGAAAACCTCTAAAAAGAAAGGAAAATACATATCATGAAGTTAAAGTATGCAGTAGCTCTTATGAAAGGTGAGAGCGAGTCAATTCTCGGAATATTTAACAGCAGAGAGGAAGCTGATAAATTCGGTTTCGGAACGAGAATTCCTAGAGAGGCAGGATTGCATTACTGCTTCGCGGCACCGTTTTCAAAGGGAAAGCCGGTAGGCAGAAATATTAGGGTATATACCTATTACAATGTATAATAGGGGATGAGTGAATAATCCGCACCCGAAAATCCCATTGCCCTAGTACAAAGAGGCTAGCTCTCGTCCGTTTGACTTGAGCTAGCCCCATGATTTTTATTTGAGTACGAATTTGTTAAAGCTCTTCTTGCCGCGCTTGATAAGTACGCCTGCAGTAAGCTGTTGCTTTGAAACAGTAGCTTTCACGTTTGTGATTTTTTCACCGTCGACGGTTACTCCGCCCTGTTCAATGGCGCGTCTTCCTTCAGACTTAGAGGGAACCATCTTTCCAAGCACGAGCAGGGAATTGACGTCTATTGTGCCGTCAACAAGACTAGCTTCGTCAACCTCTACTGATGGAGTAAGGGTACTGTCACCTGCACCAAAGAGCGCCTTTGCGGCATCGCGGGCCTTTGCCGCTTCCTCTTCACCGTGAACGAGAGCTGTGAGCTCGTATGCGAGAATATTCTTTGCTTCGTTGAGCTGCGCACCCTCCCAGGTGTCCATCTTGTCAATTTCTTCAAGAGGAAGGAAGGTAAGCATTCTTATGCATTTGAGAACGTCCTTGTCGTCTACGTTTCTCCAGTACTGATAGAAATCGTAGGGGGAAGTCTTTTTCGGGTCGAGCCATACTGCTCCGCTTGCGGTTTTGCCCATTTTTTTGCCCTCGGAGTTAAGGAGCAGTGTAATAGTCATGGCGTATGCGTCCTTGCCGAGCTTTCTTCTTATAAGCTCTGTTCCACCGAGCATATTCGACCACTGGTCGTCACCGCCGAACTGCATATTGCATCCGTAGGTTTTGTAGAGGTGGTAGAAGTCGTATGACTGCATTATCATATAGTTGAATTCAAGGAAGGAAAGTCCTTTTTCCATTCTCTGCTTATAGCACTCTGCCGTAAGCATTCTGTTAACAGAGAAACAAGCTCCGACGTCGCGAAGCACGTCAATATAATTAAGACCGAGAAGCCAATCAGCGTTATTGACCATCACTGCTTTGTCTTCGCCAAAGTCGATAAATCTTTCCATCTGCACCTTGAAGCAATCACAGTTGTGCTGAATTGTTTCGGGTGTCATCATCTGACGCATATCGGTTCTTCCCGAGGGGTCGCCTATCATAGCGGTTCCGCCACCTATAAGTACAACAGGCTTATTACCTGCCATCTGAAGTCTCTTCATAAGACAAAGGGCCATAAAGTGTCCTACGTGAAGGCTGTCTGCAGTGGGGTCGAAGCCTATATAAAAGGTAGCCTTTCCGTTGTTGATAAGCTCTCTTATTTCATCCTCGTCGGTTACCTGCGCAATAAGTCCGCGCGCGACGAGTTCTTCATAAATTTTCATTACTTTCTAAATCCTTTCGAGTCTAATCAATAAGAATATACACTATTTTTGTTTATTTGTCAAGTGAAAACGCTATTATACGCTGAAAAAGTACCCATCATATGCAACAGACATTCCGTACGGACGCACAGCGGAAGCGAGCTCGTCGTGAACAGACCTTTTTCGGTCTGTCGGAATATGAGTCAGGACGAATTTTGACGTCGCCTCACAGATGCCGCCGCTTATAAGTATATCCTTAAGCGTGATAATTGCCGATGCATTATTGTGATAAGTCAAAGCATACGTCGCCTCGGAGTTTTCAAGAGCGCATTCAATAATTGCGGCATCTATCTTTAAACCCGAAAGTGTTTTCCAAGCACTGAAGCTTATTCCACCGCCGTCAACTGCATAGAGAATGGTTTTCTCGCGCGAAAGAACGAAGTTGAGGCACATTTCACCTTTGATATCGGTAGAATGATTCGCTTGAATGGAATAAAGAGTATAATCTCCTACCTCTGTCGGTGTTGACGTAGATAGCTTAATTTTTTCAACAGAAGGGGTATCGGGTATGAGGTCCAGTACTTTGCCCGTGGCGTAGACCCGTATTCCACTGCCTTGCGCGAGCTTCAGAAGGGTATCCACACAAAAGTGAGCTGTGTGTGAGTGAGATATAATAACGTCGCTCACCTTGTCGAACATATCCGAAAAACCGAGTTCCTCTGCGACCTCAAAAATATCCGAGGGAGCGTCAATAAGGATTTTTTCGTCAATCAGAACACCGCCGCGACGTCTGAAATCCTTTGAGCTTTTCTTTCTTACCTTGCATTCACCGAATCCGGTGCCAAGCATTCGTATTTTCATAAGGCTTACTTTCTTTCCAGCTCATAAACGCAGGTGTGAGTATAGATTTCGCCTGCATCGTAGAATCCGATTCCGCTCTTTATGCAGTTTGGCTCAGTCTGCGTTTCAAGGCAGATGCCGCCGTATTTGACAGCTTTTATTCCGCCCTTGAATTTAGGGTCGGAAGGCGCACCGAGGCCGTTACCTGTGTAAACCTGTAATCCGGGCTGGTCGGAATAGGTGAGAAGCCTAAGGTTATCATTTTCGAGAACAGCGGCTAGTCCGAGAGTTTTATCACCGAATTTTTTGAATTCTTCGGGAATTATAACGAAATTGTTGTCATAGCCTGAGAAATTCTCATTGTAAGCTCCGCCGTCAATGACTCTTGCTTCTGTGAAATCATATTTTGTTTCGAAAACCAAGGGATGATTACCCGTAGGAATGAGCGCACGGTCAACCTCGGTGTAGTTTTTCGATGCTATCTTCAGTACGTGCTTTTTTACGTCACCGCCGAATCCGTCAAGATTAAAGTATGAGTGGTTAGTAAGAGCAATGGGGGTTTTGGATTTTGGAGTAGCTTTATAATCAATAACCAGTGCGTCACCGATAAAAGAATAAGTAACGGTAACAGTAAGTTCACCGGGAAATCCGCTTGCTCCGTCGGGAGATGTGTACGTGAGGGCAACCGAGGTGTCCGTAATGCTTTTAAAGGTCCAGTTTGCGTGGTTGAATTCGAATCCTCCGTGCAAAGAGTTTTCACCGTTATTTTTTACGACCTCGTATCTCTCACCGTCCATAACGAAAAAGGAATCCGAGATTCTGTTGGCAACGCGTCCGATTGTTGCACCGTGGCAGGCGGGATTTGTGAGATAGGGCTCAATTCCGTCAAAACCGCTGACAATGTCAGTGCCGTCTATAACAAGTGAACGCAGAATTGCACCGTATGTTATAATTTCTGCCGTGGTATTTGTTCCTTTTATTGTGCAAACATAAACTTCTTCTCCTGAAGGGAGTGTGGCATAGTACTTTTTCATCTTAACCTCTCGTGAAAAATATTTTTATTATATTTTACCACATTATTAATCAAAAGTAAAGAGTAATATTGACATATAATTCAAATTGTGGTATCATATTTTCATAAGACTTATAGGGGTGCTTTATGAATAAGGTTACTATTGTTATAAACGGAGCGGGCGGAGTTGGTAAGGACACTCTCTGCGAACTTGCCGCAAAGCGTTTTAAGGTTAAAAATATATCTTCGATAACACCTATCAAGGAGATTGCAGCACTTTGCGGATGGGACGGGACAAAGGATAATAAAGCAAGAAAATTTCTTTCCGACTTGAAAAAGCTTTGTGTTGAATTTAACGATTACCCGACTTTATGGGCAAAGCGCGAATATGAAGAATTCCTTCGCTCAGAATCGGAGATATTGTTTGTTCACATAAGAGAGCCGGAGGAAATTCAAAAATTTGTTGATGCAACTAACGGTGTTGCAAAAACGCTCCTTGTACGTGGCGGAAAAAGGATGCCTTGTGAAAAATACGGAAACGCGTCAGATGACGGAGTAGAGAATTTTTCTTACGATTTTTATTTTATGAACGATTCAACGCTTTCGGATGCTGAAAGGGATTTTACAAATCTTTTATTAAAGATTGTAGAATGAATCAACAAAAACAAAAAACACGCACCCCAACGCAAACCTGAGATATAGATTAGGTTTGCGTTGGGGTGCGTGCTTAATTTACAATAGGATACAAATGAGTCCGTTTGCGCCTTCGTTTACAACCTTCTCGAGCGTTTCGCCGAGCTTTTCGCGCGCATCGTCGGGAATGTTTATAAGCTTTGCGTTCATTCCGTCGTTTACCAAATCGTAAAGCGACTTGCCGAACATATTGGATTCCCATACTCGCTTTGGGTCTTCCTCGAATTCGTCAATAAGATATTTTACAACCTCTTCGGTTTGCTCCTCTGTTCCAACGACGGGACAGAGCTCGGTTTTTATACCTGTTTTTATCATATGAATTGCTTCTGCGCTTGCGGAAACCTTGACGCCCCAGCCTCCCGCCTGCTTTGTGAGCCTCGGCTCGTCAAGCACGAGCTCATCGGGGTTGGGCATAACTATACCGTAGCCTTTTTCGTTTGCGTCGCGTAGCGCGTTTTCGATTTTGCTGTATTCGCGCTCGACTTTTCCAAGGCGTGAAACGGTGGAAAGCAGGCTTTTTTCGTCACGTATTTCGATGCCTGCGAGTTCTGAGATAACATCGTAGTATTCTTCCTTCGAAAAAGGAATCTCAAAATCAGCCGTTCCGTCACCAGCACTAACAGAAACTCTTGAAAGCCCCTCGCTTGATTTGAGAGCTGTTTCAATATCGCCGAGCTTGTTTACCGATGCTGCAAAGCTTTCTATCCTTTCCATAACCGCGGTATGTAAGGGGTGCTCCTCGGAGAGAACCTCCGTCCATTCGGGAAGCTTGAAATTCATAACTTTGACTGGGAACTGCGAAAGCACAAGCCCAAGTATTTCACGTACGTCATCAGCATTTATTTTAGTGCAGTTTAATAGAGCAACGGGAGCATTGTATTTTTTCTCAAGACTTTCCGCAAGCTCGCGTGATTCCTCGCTGTCGGGTTTTTCGGAGTTAAGGATTATTGCAAATGGCTTCCCAAGCTCCGTAAGCTCCTTGGCGACTCGCTCTTCGGCATCGACGTAGCTTTCTCTCGGAATATCTCCAAAGCTTCCGTCGGTGGTAAGGAGGATAGCAATTGTTGAATGCTCGTTTATTACCTTTTGCGTTCCGATTTCTGCTGCCTTGGAGAAGGGAATTGCCTCTTCGCTCCAAGGTGTCATTACCATTCTTACCTCACCGTTTTCCTCGCTTCCAAGCGCACCGTTGACCACGTAACCTACGCAGTCAATCATTTTTACGTTCAGCGAGGTGTCCTCGCCAATTTTAATTTTCACCGCTTCGTCGGGAACGAATTTCGGCTCTGTAGTCATTATTGTTCTTCCCGAGGCGCTTTGCGGTGCTTCGTCAACCGCTCTTGCCTTATCAAATTCGTTTTCGATGTTAGGTATTACTATGCTTTCGAGAAATTTTTGAATGAATGTGGATTTTCCGGTTCTTACAGGTCCGACAACACCAATATAGATGTCGCCTCCCGTTCTTTTAGCAATATCGTTGTATATTGAGTTGTCTGCCATCTCCTTGACCGTGCCTTTCGTGATTGTTCTAAAACACTTTATGCGTTTTGTGTCATGAATATTACAATCACTAGTAAATAAAACAGAAAGCAAGCTGTCGAATTTGTGATTTGAAGAAAAACGGTAAATTCGAGTAGTGGTTTGTAATTTGCAAATTTTTTATAATGATAGTATGGACAACGAAATCATTCTTTTATATACAAGTCGAGAAGAATAAAACAGCGGCATAACGGAAGCTATAATAAAAAACGAGAAAACCGAAGTCTACGACCTTGATTTCCTCATATAAGATTTTTTTAGGCAGAAGTGCTTTGCTTGATATGCACCTCTGCCTTTTTAGTTTTATTCGGTGTGGTATCATTGCGGCCGCCCGTATTTGCAGCAGTAATGAATTTTACTTTATAGAAATCTTCTTCGGTATTATAACTTTGTTCGGAGTCGCTATTGTTATAACCTTTTTGTGCTCGTCCTCAACAATGAGTGAGCAATTTTTTTCGTCCACTCCCAAAACCTTGTATACGTGTTTCTTGTCCTCGCCGATATATTTAATCTTATGACCGCGCAGAATAAATTTTTTTCTGTAGGTGTCCATAAACTTCGCCGGGTTTCTCAAATTAACGTAAAGAGAGAAGAAGCTGTTAAGTATATTTTTGGCAATAATAACGTAAACCGAGGAATTGTCGCTCTCAAAGACCTTTCTTATAATATCGGTGAGTCTTGGTGGAAATTCGTCTTCGCTCAAAACCGCGGAGAAGGTAACTATGAGGTATTCGTAAGAGGTGAAGTTGTCGAGCTTGCCTTCAATTTTTACGTTTCCGATAAGCTTTCCGTCACAGTATATTTTGCTTACCCAACCTATTCCGAGCTTGCTTTTTGTGTTTTGCTCCAGTGCCGTGGTCATAGCAACTGCGGCAAGGGAGCTTATGAGAGATGCTTGAGATGGAAATATCGAGGGGCGCAGAATACAGGAAATGTATATTCCGCGTTCAACGTCACCGTGGAATCTTCCTTCATCGTCAAGCTTTTTCTTTCCTTCCGCAAATACAACGTATCTGTCGGGATATCCGATTCTTGCATATTGTCTTGCAAGTCGTGCGGTAGACGGGAGCGCGTCGTGGCATTCAAGCTTAACAACACTGCCGTCAGATGCACGCATAGTAGTTACGTAATGACTCATTTCGCGCTCCTTTCGTTATGCTTCGAGAATATTGATTAGTACGCCTTGCCCCAGTAAACGAGCTTCTTTGCCTCTCTGCCGCAACATACGCACTTATCGCCGACGGGCTCGCCCTCAAAGGGAATGCAACGAGAGGAAACGTCCGCATCTTCCTTAAGTTTGAGCTCGCAATCAAGCTCACCGCACCACATAGCTTTGATGTAGCCGGTTTTCTCATTTGCTGTCTTTATCATTTCTTCAAGCGTTGTCGCCGTGTAGGTTCTTTCTTCTCTGTGAAGAAGAGCCTTTTCAAAGAGGGCTTTCGTAAGATTTTCAAGTCCTGCGTTTACTGATTCGAGGAGAGTTTCAAGAGAAACAAAGCTCTTTTCTCTGTTATCGCGGCGAACTATGACGCATTTGTTTTCAGCGATATCGCGAGGTCCTATCTCTATACGAAGTGGAACACCCTTCATTTCGTATTCGGCAAATTTCCAACCGGGCGATTGCTCGGAATCATCGAGCTTTACGCGGATTCCCGCAGCCTTGAGAGTGTCGGCAATCTTAGAGGCAGCATCAAGAACACCCTCCTTATGCTGCTGTACGGGAATTACTACGACTTGAATGGGTGCAACCGACGGAGGAAGGACAAGTCCCGAATCATCTCCGTGAGTCATAATGATACCGCCGATTATACGGGTAGAAACACCCCACGAGGTCTGATGGCAATACTTAAGAGTGTTGTCGTTATCAAGGAACTGAATTCCAAACGCCTCAGCGAATCCCGAGCCGAAGTTGTGAGACGTTCCGCCTTGAAGCGCCTTACCGTCGTGCATAAGAGCCTCAACTGTATACGTTGCCTTTGCACCGGCAAACTTTTCCTTATCGGTTTTCTGACCCTTTATTACGGGCATTGCGAGATCCTTTTCAAAGAAATCGGCATAGATGTTAAGCATCTCGACCGTTCGTGCCTCTGCTTCTTCCGCTGTTCTATGCATGGTGTGACCCTCCTGCCAGAGAAATTCTCTGGAGCGGAGGAAGGGACGGGTAGTTTTTTCCCAACGAACGACTGAGCACCACTGGTTATAAACCTTGGGAAGATCGCGGTAGGATTTGATTATATTGGCATAATGCTCACAGAAGAGGGTTTCTGATGTGGGGCGAACGCAAAGACGCTCTGCGAGTCTCTCACTTCCACCGTGGGTTACCCAAGCGACCTCGGGAGCAAATCCCTCAACATGCTCTTTTTCTTTCGTGAGAAGCGATTCGGGAATGAACATAGGCATATATACGTTTTCGACACCGGTTTCCTTAAATCTCGTGTCGAGGATTTTTTGGATGTTCTCCCAGATAGCATAGCCGTAGGGGCGGATTATCATACATCCCTTTACGCTTGAATAGTCAATCAAGTCGGCTTTTTTTACAATGTCAGTGTACCATTTAGCAAAGTCCTCGTCCATAGACGTAATCTGTTCGACGAGCTTTTTTCCGTTATCAGCCATTTATAGTAATCCTTTCAAAAGATAAATTCACAGATTAAATTATATACTAAATTTAAATATTTGTCAAGATATAGGATAAAATAAGGCGTCAAAACGCCGCCTTTTCGTATAAAACAACCAATTTTTGAAAAAACATAAGAAAATTTGCAAAATCACTTGAAAAAACTTTCATAATATACTATAATATAGTGGTAAAACATAATAAAAATGAATTTTTCTGCATTCACAATATGCAAAAATAGAAAAAAGGACTTAAAAGATGAAAAAATACTGTGACCTTACGAAAGAAGAGCAAAAAGCACTGTATGAATCTATTCTTTCCGAATATAATTTTTACAAATCAAAAGGATTGAAGCTCGACTTGTCGCGTGGAAAGCCCAATTCAGATCAGCTTGATATAAGCCTTCCGCTTTTGTCGGAGGCGAGACCGAGAGAGAAGTGTTTTTCGATAAACGGAATCGACTGCCGCAACTACGGTGTTCTTGACGGAATCCCTGAGATGAAGCAACTCTTTTCCGAAATGCTCGGAATAAAAACCGAGTATATTGCTGTCGGCGGAAACTCTTCCTTACAGCTTATGTACGATGCGCTGACGAGAGCGATGCTTTTCGGTGTTCTCGGTTCTCCGCGTCCTTGGTGTCGCGAGCAGGGGCTGAAGTGGATATGTATCGCACCCGGATACGACAGACATTTCAAAATGACAGAGGTGCTCGGCTTCGAGCTTCTCACCGTCAAGATGACTCCCACGGGACCCGATATGGACGAGGTGGAGCGCTTGGTTAAGGACCCGAAGGTTAAGGGAATGTGGTGCGTTCCGAAGTATTCAAATCCGACCGGTAACACCTATTCTGACGAGACTGTGCGCAGACTTGCGAAAATGGAGTGCGCAGCTCCCGATTTCCGTATTATATGGGATAACGCTTACGCCGTACACGACCTTGACGAAAACGGTGATAAGCTGCTTGATATTTTTGCCGAGGCGGAAAAGTACGGTCACCTTGACAGAATATTCTATTTCTCTTCAACCTCAAAAATTACCTTCCCGGGCGGCGGAGTTGCACTTATGGCGGCATCACCTGCGAACCTTAAACAGATTTCACAGTTTCTTGGAGTTCAGACGATAGGTTATGATAAGCTCAATCAGCTTCGTCATACCGCGTATTTTAAGAATGCGGCTGCCGTTCACGAGCATATGATGATTCTTGCAAAGTTTATCGGTAAAAAATTTGAGATTACACTCAAAAACCTTGAGGGACTTGAAGGACTCGGGATTGCCGAATGGACGAAGCCGAACGGCGGTTATTTCGTATCTCTTGACGTTCTTCCCGGAACAGCAAAGAGAGTATACTCGCTTATGAGCGATGCGGGAGTAACTCTTACCGGTGTCGGAGCAACCTTTCCTTATGGAATAGACCCCGAGGACAAAAACCTTCGTATAGCGCCCACCTATCCTACGAACGATGAACTTGACCTTGCCACAAAGATTCTCGTTATCGCGGTTAAGCTGGCTGCTCTCGAAAAGCTTATGAGTAAATAAAAAATAACGGCTGTTACTCCGATTTTTGTCGGTTGTCAATAGCCGTTTTTCTGCTGTTTTACTTGCCTATAAAATTGCGTGGGGAGCATCCCGCTTTTTTTGAAAAGAAATGGCTGAATGCATAGATGTCGTAAAATCCGAGAATATCCGATATTTCACCAATGCTGAATTCACCGAGCGACAATAGGTTTTTTGCTGATTTCAACAGCAGATTGCTTTGATATCCCTTGGGAGAAATGCCGAGAGCTGATTTGAAAGATCTTCTCAGCTGGGACTCGCTCATTGAGCACAAGGCGGCAAGCTCTGCCGAGGTGATTTTTTTCGTATAATTCTTTTCGATAAATTTTTTGGCAGGGAGAATTGAGTTGTAATTTTCCGATTTTTCAAACGGTTTGTCAGCACTGAGAAGGGAGAGAATTTTTATAAGCTCGGAGTATACAATAAGCTGGTCGGATTTATACGATGATGAGATAGATTCGGTTATCTTGAGCATCGAATCCTTTATATCGGAAAGATGTGACACCACGAGCACAGGTTCTTCCGAAAAGCGCATTTCTTCACCGCTTTGACTGTCGGTTATTTCAAATTCTATTTGTATACTCTTTGCAGGGGCTTCGTTATCTGTTTCAACAGTGTATGAGTACGGCTTGCAATCCGCCGGCAAATAAACCATATTATTCCGAGATAATACGAACTCTTTTTTCTCTGCACCCTTTTTAAATCTGTAGGTGTATATTCCGTTCAAAATATACAAAAAACCGTTGTACTGTCTTTTTGAAATGCTGTTAAGCAATAATGTTGGCTCATAAACCGCAGCAAGTCTTATTTTGAAGAGAGATTTTGTCAAATCAAGGCTCGATAAATCCATATCGCGTTTTTTCCTTTTAGATTTCGTTTGAAGTATGATAGCATACTTTACATTTGTTGTCAATATGTATGCGCGTTTTTTGCAAATTGTTGATTTTGTTTTACATTTCAAAAGAGCAAAAAATATGGTACAATTTACAAAAAACAAAGGAGTAATTATGAAGACGCTTAAAGGTACTGCAGCGTATTGCGGTATAGGAAATAAAATTGAAGATATTTGCCGTCATCTCGAAATTGCCGCTGAGGTTGGCATAAATTCAGTCTTCACCTCACTTCAGCTTCCCGAATCGGATAAGGAGTCGTTGCTTCGCGAGTTTCCGATAATGGCAAAAAAGGCGCACAGCCTTGGAATAATGGTCGATGCGGATATAGGCGAAAGATCGGCAACGCTTTTCGGAATAGGGCTTCATGATTTTGATGCATTTCGCGAACTCGGGCTCGATATCGTAAGACTTGATAACGGATACACTCCCGAAAAGATTGTCGAAGCATCATATAACAAGCACGGACTCATTGTCGAAATAAACGCGGCTCACGTTACAGAGGAGAGTCTTTCAAGACTTGTCGAGCTTGGAATAAATAAGGAAAAAATCCATTTTTGTCACAACTATTATCCGATGCGCTATACTGGATTCAGCTTTGCCAAGGCAAAGGTGAATAACGACTTAATACATAAATTCGGATTCAGGGTGGGCGGATTTATTGCCTCTTCGGCACATCACAGAATGGGTTGCGGATTTGGCTTGCCTACTATCGAAAATCACAGATATATGCACCCCTTTATATCGGTGCAGGAGGGTTATCTTGCAGGATATGACGATATGTATTTCGGTGACGATTTTGCTGACGTATCCGAGCTTGAGATACTTGTCAATACCGATCCTTCTGTTTTAAAATTAAGAATGAAACCCACCGTTTCCGACGGTGTTATCGACTGGGTTGACGGACGCTCGCTTTTGCAGACACAGCACGGGCTTGAAATGATGGTGCGCTCCAATTTCGATAAATGCACCTATCCCGGATACGTTGACGGGCTTAAGAGCGCACCAAGAAAACGCGGCGACGTTACCGTTTGTAAATCCGGATATCTTCGCTACAAGGGTGAAATACAAATAGTGAAAAAGGATATGCCTGAGGATTCCGATATGGCAACTATCGGAAGAATTTTGGAAGAGGATATTCCGCTTCTCGATAACTATGATTCTCCAAAGCCCTTCATGCTCGTAAAGGTGTAATATGGGATATTTATTTGCTGTTCTTTCTGTTTTATCAAACGCGGCGAAGGGGGCATGCTCCAAATTCGTCAGCTCGGATATAGCAACGCTGAGGCAAAATACCTGCTTTAACGCTGTCAGAAATGTATTATGCACACTGATTGCCTTCGCTATAGTTTTAACTGTTGACGGCGGCAGGTCGCTTGCCATAGCGCCTATTGAAATTTTGCTCTGCGGAATATCGGGCGCGGTAATGGCGCTCTTTACGTTCGCTTGGACCTTTGCGGTGAAAAGCGATGCTTATATGCTTGTCAGCGCCTGCAATTCCGCAAGCTTTGTAATTCCGTGTATTTTCGGCTTCACTCTTCTTGGTGAACGTCTTACTCTGCATAAATTTCTTGCGTTCGTTATTATTCTGGTTGCTCTCTATTTTCTTCTCAGGCATAATTTCAGCCTTAAAGGTAAGATTACATTCCCGCAGGCAATATTGCTTTTCTGCATATTTTTGTCTACCGGAACCTACCAGGCAATGCAAAAAATATACGCTGTCAACGTAAGCGGCAAGGATATAGCTTATTATACCTTCTATACTTTCGCTGCATCTGCGGTTTTCTTGATTGTTGCAACCTTGCTTTTAAAGAAGGAATCAAGTGCAAAAATGAGTGGTATACTGCGTAAAAATACCGTATTTCTCTTAATTATGGCTGTCGGAAACTTTGCCTCATCATATTTTCAGGGTATTGCCGCCAAAACCGTTGACTCCATAATTCTTTTTCCTATGATTAACGCCTTATCACTCATCGCGGGCGGACTTGTTTCCTCGCTTCTTTTCAAGGAGAGGATAACAAAGAGCTGTGCTGTCGGACTTGTTTTGGTTTTTGTAGCACTGGTTCTCTCGAGAATTTAAAACTTCATACAAAAAACGGCAACCCCAAATCGCCTTTTAAAGTGCTGAGGTTGCCGTTTCTATATGTAGTTCAGTTTGTGTTATCTCTGAAGCCCTTACCCATAATTTCACTCGTTTTTGTTATTATAATAAATGAGTGTGGGTCTATTTCCTTTATTTTTTTACGAAGTCTGAGTGCTTCGCTTCTGCGGCAGACTGTGATTATGACGGTTTTTCCTTCGCCCGTATATGCACCGGTAGCTCGATATGAAGTTGCGCCGTGGTGAAGCTCTTTTATAATATACTCGTCTATCTCATCAGCCTTCGTCGTTATTATGGTGAAGGATTTACACATGTTTATAGAGTCGAGAATATCGTCAACGATGAACACCTTTGCGAATAAACCGAGCAGTGAGAAAAGTCCGGTTTTGATGTCATAAACGAAAAATGTGGATGCCGCGATTATGAAATCCGAGAGCAGAAGTGCCTGACCGACGTTTAAGCTTGTATACTTTTTCAGTATAAGTGCCACTATATCGGTGCCGCCTGTTGAAGCATTGCATTTGAATACGATAGCCGAGCCGATACCTGTAAGAAGCACGGCATAAACAAGCTCAAGCAGGGGGGAGGCGGTGAGCGGAGCATCAAGCGGAATGAAGTGTTCAAAAAGCCAGTTTTCCGCTGACATGACTATCGAGCTGTATATCGTCAAAAGTCCGCATTTCTTTCCGAGTATGATAACGCCGAGGATTAGAAGCAATATATTTATAACCAGCATGTACTCCGCTTGCGTGAAGGTGGGGAGAAGTCTTGAGAGAATTACCGAAATACCGCTGACTCCGCCGGTGGCAAAGTTGTTTGTGGCTTTAAAGAAATATATACCGACAGCCATAAGCAGTATGCCGAAATTCAAAAATGACCAGTATTTTAGTTGCTTTATTGCTTTGCTTTTCATATTAAAGCTCCGTCACAAATGGATTGTACAAAAAATAATACAATCTAATTATACTCGCAATTTTAAGAATGTCAATACTAAAATAAAAATAAGATTAAATTTTATTATTGAAATGCACATTGACAAAATACCTCAAAAATGGTAAAATTATAGCGTTAATTATTTAGGAGTATTTTATGAGAAGAGAAGAAGCCGAAAAGAGAATCGAATATCTCAGAGAAAGAATAGAATACAACTCAAAACTCTATTACGAGTGTGATGCACCGGAAATATCCGACTATGAATACGACGCGATGTTCAGGGAGCTTTGCGAGCTTGAAGCTGAGTTTCCGGAATTTGACTCCGTAGCCTCTCCGACAAAAAGAGTCGGAGGTCGCGCGCTTGACCGATTTGAAAAATTTACTCACAACGTTCGTATGGGAAGCCTTACAGACGTCTTTTCCTATGACGAGCTTTCGGATTTTTTGGACCGAACAAATGCTATACTCGGTGAGCACACCGAGTATTCGGTTGAGCCTAAAATCGACGGACTTTCAGTGTCGCTTATCTACCGTGACGGTGTTTTCGTTAAGGGAGCAACGCGCGGTGACGGACTTGTGGGTGAGGATGTGACCGAAAATTTGCGCACGGTACGCTCTATTCCGCTAAAGCTCAAAGAGCCGATTCCTTATCTCTGTGTAAGAGGCGAGGTGTATATGCCGCGCTCGGTCTTTTCACAGCTTAACGATTTGAGAGAAGCGGAGGGACTTGCGCTTTTTGCCAATCCAAGAAACGCAGCAGCAGGCTCACTTCGTCAGCTTGACCCCAAAATTGCGGCTGCGCGAAGACTTGAAATATTCGTATTCAATCTTCAGGAGGGCTCTCTTTATCTTGACGGCAGAGAGTGCAAAACTCATGCACAATCACTTGAAAGACTTGAAGAGCTTGGATTCGTAACCTTACCCGAAAGAGCGACTCTTGTTGGCAATTTTGCGATTTCCGAGCATGTCAGAAGACTTGGAGATATGCGCCCGGAACTGTCATTTGATATGGACGGCGCAGTAATCAAGGTCAATGATTTATCTGACAGAGTTACAGTTGGAGAGGGAACAAGCACTCCCAAATGGGCGGTAGCCTACAAATATCCTCCGGAAGAGAAAAAAACCAAGCTTCTTTCAATAGATATACAGGTTGGAAGAACAGGCGTTCTGACTCCTGCGGCTAATCTTGCGCCCGTAAGACTCGCGGGAACAACGGTTTCCAGGGCGACACTTCACAACCTTAATTTCATAGAAGAGAGAGATATCAGGATAGGCGATACGGTTGTAGTTCGCAAGGCGGGCGAGATAATTCCCGAGATACTCGAGAGTGTGAAGAGTGAGCGTGACGGCAGCGAGGTGAAATTTGAAATGCCGACGGTCTGCCCGTCCTGTAACCATCCCGTAGTACGCGACGATTCGGGTGACGGTGCAGCTATCCGTTGCGTATATCCCGGTTGCCCGGCGCAAACCGCCAGAGGAATAGTTCACTTCGCTTCAAAGGGTGCAATGAATATTGAGGGACTCGGTCCTCAGGTTGTCGAGCTTTTGCTTGCTAACGGAAAAATATCAGACTTTACAGACCTATATACTCTTAAGGTTGAGGATATAGAAAACCTTGACAGAATGGGACGCAAAAGTGCCGAAAATCTCATTTTTGCGATAGAAAAATCGAAGCAGTCCGGGCTTGAGCGCCTTTTGTACGCGTTGGGTGTGCGTCAGGTGGGAGAGGTAGCCGCGGAGGAAATTGCCGGGAAAATGAGAACTCTTGACGCTTGCTTTGAGGCTACTTTTGAAGATTTTGCCTCAATAAAGGACATCGGTGAAATTACAGCAACAGCTCTGGTTGAATTTTTTGCCGACGAAAAAACGCGTACTATAGCCAACAAATTAAGTGCGGCGGGTGTGAATTGCCAATCCACCGCAGAGCCGAAAAAAGAAACTCTCGCAGGACTTACCTTTGTTATTACAGGTACTTTGCCGACCATGACGAGAGATGAAGTCAGCGAGCTAATAAAGAGAAACGGCGGTAAGGTATCCTCCTCTGTTTCGAAAAAGACCTCTTACGTTGTTGCCGGGGAAGAAGCGGGCTCAAAGCTTACAAAGGCAAACGAACTCGGTGTTAAGGTAATAGACGAGGACGGACTTATGGCAATGCTTTCGGAGTAACCTATGAAGATAAAAAGCTTAATCGGAGATAGGGCGTTTTACAAAAACGCTCTATCAATTTCAATTCCTATAATGATTCAAAACGGCATCACCAACCTTGTCAACCTTCTTGATAACGTAATGGTTGGTTCACTTGGCACCGAGTCGATGTCGGGCGTTTCAATAGTTAATCAGTTCGTATTTATATTTAACCTTTTGATTTTCGGAGCGGTATCTGCGGGCGGTATTTTTGCATCTCAGTATCACGGTCTCGGTGATGCGAATGGAGTAAGAAACACCTTCAGATTTAAGTTCTTGATAAACATTGCCTTTTCAATAATAGCAACAGTTTTGTTTCTCACCTTTGACGAGTGGATTATATCGACCTTTCTTCACTCGGGAAGCGAGGGAAGCGAGCTTGATTTGGCGTTAACTCTTTCAGAGGGGCAGGCATATCTTAAGGTTTTCGTTATTGGCTTGATTCCGTACGCAATAACCCAGGTTTATGCATCAACCCTTCGCGAAACCGAGGAAACCAAGCTACCGATGTACGCTGCAATAGTAGCCTTGGCGGGCAACTTCCTGCTTAACATACTTTTCATATACGTTTTGCAAATGGGTGTTAAGGGCGCCGCTGTTGCAACGGTAATTTCAAGGTTTGCAGAGCTTTTATTTGTCGCTGTAGCAACGCACAGAAAGTCCGATAAATACCGTTTCATAAAAGGTGTATACCGCTCGTTCAAAATTCCCGTATCTCTTATTCGCGGTATCTCGGTGCGCGGTCTGCCTCTTATTCTTAACGAGCTTCTCTGGTCGCTGTCGATTACTCTTCGTAATCAGGCGTATTCAACCCGCGGACTTGATGCCGTTGCGGCAATAAACATATCGAGCGTTATTATCAATCTTATCAACGTAATTTATATGGCTTTCGGTTCGTCAATAGCTATAATCGTTGGCGAAAGGCTTGGTTCTGGAAGCGTTGAGGAGGCAAAGAGGACGGCAAAGAAGCTTCTTGCGTTTTCAATGGTTGCCGCGCTCTGTGCCGGCTTGATTATGGCGGTTGTAGCACCGATATTCCCGATGATTTACGATACCACGGAGGCGGTGCGTGAGCTTGCCTCGTATATGATTTGGGTAACGGCTGCCGCAATTCCGTTTTTTGCGTTTTCCTACTGTACTTATTTTGTTATACGCACGGGCGGCCGCGTTTTCCTCACCTTTATTCTCGACTCGGGAGTTATGTGGACAGCCGTCCTGCCGCTTGCATTGATTCTTGCTAATTTTACCGATATTTCTATATGGTGGCTCTATCTCATATGTCAGACAGCGGAAATTGTGAAGCTCATTCCGGGAATTATGATGCTGAGGAGCGGCAGCTGGGCACACAGACTTGTTTCCGAGGAAGATGCGGCATAAAATGAACAAAAAAAGAAGATGCGCCTGGTGTAACGAAAAAAATCCCATATATATCGAATATCACGATAACGAGTGGTGCCAGCCAAATTATGACGATAGGTATTTATACGAAATGCTCATACTCGAGTCATTTCAGGCGGGGCTTTCCTGGGAATGCGTACTTAATAAAAGGGAAGATTTCAGAAGAGCATACGATTATTTTGATTTTGAAAAGGTATGCGCTTATGACGGCTCAAAAATATGCGAGCTTCTTAGTAACGAAAAGATTATAAGAAACAGACGGAAAATAACCGCCAGCATCAATAACAGCAAAATTTTCAAAAGCATAATCGCGGAATACGGTACTTTTTACAGTTATTTAAGAGCGTTTTGGAACGGTGAAATTATATACGAAACCGAAAAAACCACAAACCACCTCTCCGACTTGATATCGGCTGACTTATACAAAAGAGGAATGAGGTTCGTCGGCTCCACGATTATATATTCATATCTGCAGGCGGTAGGCATTATCTACTCGCACGGTAAAGAATGTTATATGCACAGAAAATAAACAAAAAGAACTCCTCGACGGAAAATAAATTCCGTATGGGAGCTCTTTTTTTGCTTTAGCCGTTGATTTTTGACCAATCGATTTCTTTTTCGCCCGAGGCTATGAGAAACTCGTTAGCTTTTATAAAATGGTTGCAGCCGAAAAAACCGCCCCATGCAGAGAGGGGACTCGGGTGCGCACATTCGAGAATTAAATGATTTTTATTTGTGATAAGAGCCTTTTTCGCTCTTGCGTTTCCGCCCCAGAGCATAAAGACGACGGGGGAGTCCTTTTCGTTAATTTCGGATATTATTTTGTCGGTCAGTATCTCCCAGCCTCGTCCTTTGTGGCTTTGCGGCGAAGCTTCGCGTACCGTAAGTGTCGTGTTCAAAAGAAGGACGCCCTGTTTTGCCCAGCCGACAAGCTCACCGCACTCGGGCGGCTCTATACCGAACTCGGATTTTAATTCCTTGAATATGTTTTGAAGCGACGGAGGATACGCAACACCCCTTTTAACCGAAAAGCAGAGTCCGTGCGCCTGCCCGCAGCCGTGATATGGGTCCTGACCGAGTATTACTACTCTCGTGTCCTTGTATGACGTGTATTTCAAGGCATTGAATATATCGTTCATCGGCGGATATATTTTCCTTGAAAAATATTCGGTTTTTAAAAATTCCCGAAGCTTTAAATAGTATTCCTTTTGAAATTCCTCTTTGAGTATCTCGTCCCAGTCGTTTCCGATATGTACCATAATAAAATTACCTCGCAGCTATCCTTTTCAAGAGAGATAAGTGCCGAAAACTCTGAAAAACAAGAATTCAGAGCATGTTAGCTTCTCTTACGGCTAATTTTATCACAGTACGTCGAAAAAAGCAATAGCAAGCTTAGAATATGCTCTGAACTACCTTTTTACAGCCCGCAGGCGAATAAACCCAGGAATCAATATGGGTGACCTTTTGGGTGTCTACAAAATACTCAAGCGGCTCGGTGTAAATCGGGGCATCGTGTGAGTCTATTATTATAAGCTTGATTTTCATTTTTTCGGGGATTATGCTTTTTATGTAAACGGCGGCGGTCTGTCCTGGGTAAACGTCGTCTTTATATTCTGCAAGACCGGCAAGATTCGGCTTTAATTCAATAAAAATTCCGTAGTTCTCAACGCTTCTGACAATGCCTCTTACCGTTTGCCCCTCGTTGAAGAGCGCTGCGTTTTCCTCCCAGCTGCCGAGAAGCTCGCGCACCGATACGTATATTCTTCCAAGCTCATCGACGCTCTTTACAACTGTGTACAGTAAATCTCCTACCGCAAGCCTTGCCGACGGGTGTGCAATCCGCGACACCGAAATTGAATCAATGGAGAGCAGGGAAATGATACCGCAACCGATGTCAACAAATGCTCCGAAATTTTCAAGATGCGTGATTTTTGCGGGGATAATGTCCCCGGCGGCCAACGTTTCTATGTAGTTTAGATAACATTCTCTCTGCGCACGTTTTCTCGAAAGTATAGCCACAACCTCGTCCGAAGAATTTTTTTCGAACCCGGTCACCATAAAGCAAACCGGCTTTCCTACTCTTGTAAGTATGGCAATGTCCTTTACTTCTTCTTTTGGAGAATATGCAGCCTCCTCACGCGGGATTATGCCACGTATTCCCGAGCCGAGCGCGACGTGTAGATTAAAATTGTGGTCGCAAAGAACTGCCGGAGCTTCAAGGATTATTTGCTTTTCGAGAGCTCTCTCGAGTCCTTTGTAAGAAGATATTAACTCGTGGTTTTCAAAGGTGGATATTAAGTTTCCTTCGGGCACGTAGTGGTTCATAACTTGTTTTGCCTTTCTTTTTGTTGTCTTGATATAATGTTATGAACTAGATGGCTGTATTATTCCGAATAAAAAAGCGGATTGTTTTTAATCCAATCCGCCGTCGCCAAGCCCGAAGCTTACCTGTATTGCATTGTTTACGTGCAGCATTGTCCCATCGTCGAGGTGCCCCATTTTTTCCTTTAGCCGTCTTTTGTCTATCGTGCGTATCTGCTCGAGCAGGATAACGCTGTCCTTTGCAAGTCCCGTTTCAACTCCCTGGATGTCTATATGAGTGGGAAGCTTTGTCTTTCCCATTTTTGATGTAATAGCCGCTGCTATAACGGTGGGGCTGTGTCTGTTGCCAACGTCGTTTTGTACTATAAGCACGGGGCGCAGACCGCCTTGCTCGCTTCCTACTACAGGACTGAGGTCCGCATAGTAAATATCACCGCGTCGTATGTTCATTTTTTATTCCCGCAGAAATTTCTTTCTTCTCCTTTGCTGTTGCTATTCTTATTTTTGCCTAAATTACCTTTATCTTAAACAGGAATTTTAA
>JAZLAO010000051.1:0-32189 GCA_045613205.1 Eubacteriales bacterium
AAAAAAATAAGGCATACCTCTTTCGAGATATACCGTATTCTTGCAAAACTGTCCTGTAGGGAATAGATCTAAGTTTAGCCATTTTGTTGGCCTAAACGAGATAAAAGGTCAACTTTTTATATTCTCAAAGTGGTGTAAATAGTCATTATATGTATAACAATCATCGCTTTGATAAATAAAATCTTTGCAATATTGGATCGAAGCAACCACCCTTTCTCCAAAAGAAGAGTCTTTGTCGATCAACTTTATAATATCGTCTTTAGAAGCTATTGCAACATCTTTTGTGCAGAAAAGCTGGTTTACCTCATTTCCGTACGGACACATATTTCCATGGCGACAAGTCATACAACAAGCAAGATTTACGTCGTGCGGAAGCTTGCTTTGCAAATCTGCGAAAGCATCTGCCCATAGATAATCTGTACCATTTCCTTGATATATCACTCCGTTATAGGTCAAATTTATTTCTACAAGTGTAATCGCTTCTTCTGCATCATCGTAATTGATTTGGATAGGGGCAATTATTATGTCAGTTGGTGAAAGCAAGGTGATATGCTCTTGAATTATCTTTTTCATTTTTCATTTTCCTTTAAAATAGTGTTGAATAAAAGTTTTAGCCAGCCTTCTGTTTCGCTGCATTCTTTAAGAGCGATTTCGAACTTTGAAACCATGTCTGACTTGCTTTGTCCGTAATTCGCTTCGCGAATATTGGCATAAATGCTGCTTGAGCTTTTTCGGATTTGAAAAAGTGTGTTCGAAGGAGCTTTTATATTTTGACAAAGCAGTTCTATCTCGGTTGCAAGTTGCTCCGAATATATTAACAAGTAATTTTTGGCCATAATATCACCTCTTTAAGTGGATTATATCATATTGCAAAAGCTAATTCAGGAGCATTTTGCGTTCTCGCGTCCCAATCACGCCAAAGGCGTGTATATCATCAATTCCATAGGAATTGCATATCATCAACACAAAGTGTTGTATATCATCATTGCGAAAGAGTATACAGCCTACGGCTGATGATATACTCGCTTTGGCGAGATATGCTCGTCAAAGCGGATGAGATACACGCTAAAGCGTGATGATATACCATTGCTTTCGCAATGGATAAAAAAAGTCGTATCAAAAATGATACGACTTTTTTGGTGCGGGAGACGGGAATTGAACCCGTACGGTAAAACCACACGCCCCTCAAACGTGCGCGTCTGCCAGTTCCGCCACTCCCGCGACAGCCTATTTATTATACACGAAAAATTATAGTTTGTCAAGTGGTTTTTGAGATTTTTGTTTTTATTTTTTATTTAATTGCAAGCTATTGACTTTTTTATCGCTTAATGCTATAATAAAACAAACATTTGAACAACCATTCAACTATAAAGCGGAGAAATATATGAAAGTTTATGAGAAAATCACGCCGCCCGCATGCGAGTGCGAAGAGGTGCATATTGATACTGTAGAAAGGAAGAGGGAAGAGATGCCCGATGAGGCAACGCTCTACGACCTTTCCGACTTTTTCAAAATCCTTGGCGATTCAACCCGAATGAATATTCTCTTTGCGATAGACGGCGAGCCTATGTGCGTGTGCGATATTGCGGAGCTTCTCGGAATGACGAAATCGGCTGTGTCGCATCAGCTAAAGATTTTAAGGCAGAGTGACCTTATTACCTATCGCAAATCGGGAAAGAACGTTTTTTACACTCTTGCGGACGACCACGTTCGCGATATTATCGAGAAAGCACTCGAGCATATAAAAGAGTAAATAATTTAATAAATAATTTTAGGGAGGAAAAAATATGAAATTCAAGTACAACGTTACGGGACTTGACTGTCCGAATTGCGCGGCAAAGCTCGCTTCGATGATTGAGGCAAAGGCGGGGATTGACAGCGCGAAAATCAACTTCCTTACCGAAAAGCTTACTGTAGAATCGGCTCTTGGCGAGCCTGAGCTTTTTAAGACAGTTACCGAAACCGCTAAGGCGTTTTCCAAATCTGTAAAAATCGAAAAATGAGAAAACTTATATCATTTATAAAAAGTGAGCTCGGCAGAATAGTATTCGGCTTGCTATTTTTCGCGGGTGGAATCGCGTTTGACTTTGCCGACCGTCATACCTCATATTCATTCCGCGCTCTGATTTTTTACATTCTAGCGCTTCTTGTCGCGGGGCTTCCTGTATTTATTGATGCCGTGCGCGGTATTTTAAGGCGGGATTTGCTCGACGAGAAGTTTTTGATGTCCATAGCCTCGATAGGCGCGATGTTCGTCGGGGAATCAAGCGAGGGCGCAGCGGTCATGCTTTTCTTCCTCGTCGGTGAGTTTTTCGAGCATAAGGCTGTAGCAAAATCAAGAAAATCGATAAGGGCGCTTATGGATATCCGTCCCGATGAAGCTACGGTGATATGTGACGGAGTCGAGGAGGTACTCGATGCCGATGACGTTGAGGTCGGCTCTCTGATAGTCGTAAGGGCAGGTGAGCGCGTTCCGATAGACTCCGAAATAATTTCGGGAAGCGCTGATATAGACACCTCGGCTCTGACCGGTGAATCTATACCTCGTTCGGTAACTGTTGGCGACAGGATTGAAAGCGGTGCCGTTGTAATTGACGGTGTTCTAACCGCGAAAACAATTCGCGCTGCTGAGGACTCGAGTGCCGCGCGCATTCTCGAGCTTGTCGAAAACGCGAACGAGCGCAAATCTAAAACCGAAAATTTCATAACGAAGTTTTCGCACTACTACACGCCGATAGTGGTAATCCTTGCAATTTTGCTCGCGGCACTGCCTCCGATTTTTAGGATAATGAGCTTTGGCGACTCGCTTTACAGAGCTCTTATATTCCTTGTCGTTTCCTGTCCTTGCGCGCTTGTTATATCTGTGCCTATGGCGTGTTTTGGCGGTATAGGCGGTGCGGCATCAAAGGGAATACTCTATAAGGGCGGAAACGTGTTTTCTTCGTTTGCCCGTGCCGATTCCTTTGTTTTTGATAAGACCGGAACTTTGACAAACGGCCGCTTTTCTGTTGCGGGTGTGTATCCCCGCGGTGTCAGCGAAGCTGAGCTTATGCGCCTTGCGGCAAGCGCTGAGTACGGCTCGAATCACCCTGTCGCGCTTTGTATTAAAGGCGAGTGTAATGAAGCTAAAATACCCGAGGAATTCCGCGAGATTGCGGGCAAGGGAATTTTTGCAAGAGTGGACGGCTCTGAAATTCTCGTCGGAAACCCGAGACTGCTCGCAGATTATTCGGTAAAAATCGAAGCTCATAATTATGAATCGGGAGCGATATTCGTAGCTCGTGACGGCAAATATATAGGATATATCGTCATTCGCGACAGTATAAAAAAAGAGGCTAAAGCAGCTCTTGAAAAGCTCCGCAAAAGCGGTGCAAAAAGGATAATAATGCTCTCGGGCGACAGATGCGAAATTGCGGAATCGGTAGGCCGCGAGCTTGAAATAGATGAGGTCTATTCGGAGCTTCTGCCCGAGGATAAGTACGAAAAACTCAAAAATATCATCTCTGAATCAAAAAGCACTGTTTATGTTGGCGACGGTATTAACGATGCTCCGGCACTCGCTCTTTCGGATGTTGGAATCTCTATGGGAGAGTTCGGCTCGGATTCGGCTATAGAGGCGTCCGACGTCGTTCTCACCTCGGATAATCTCGAAAAGCTTCCCCTAGCCATGAGAATAGCGAGAAAGACGGTGAGAATATCAAAGGAGAATATAGCTTTTGCCCTCGGGGTTAAGGCTTTAATCCTCGTGCTTGGCGCGCTAGGCTTTGCTAATATGTGGCTTGCCGTTTTTGCCGACGTTGGAGTTGCCGCTATTGCAATACTTAACTCCATGCGCGCTCTCGGGGTGAAATGATGTCGGAATATTATATGTTTCATAAGCCCGGCGGCTGTATTACAGCTCGGCGCGACGCGCGGCATAAGACCGTGATGGACTATTTTCAGGAAGAGGCGCGCGACGTCCTCTTTCCCGTCGGCAGACTTGATAAGGATACCGAGGGGCTTCTCCTTGTAACCGACGACGGAGTCTTCAACTACAATCTTCTCACCCCCGAGCGCGAAGTGGCTAAAACCTACTTTTTTTGGGTTTTGGGCACACTCACAGCCGACGAGATACAGGAGATAGAGTCGGGCGTTAAAATCTACAAAAACCGCGATTTTGAAACCTCACCCGCGAAAATAACGGTTGAGGGAATATCAACTCTCGGAGAAATCAGAGAGCTGCTCTCGGGGGAGAATTTAAAGCTCTCGCAAAGAAAGCCCGCGCTTGCCGTGACAAGCGGTTATATAACCATAACCGAGGGCAAAAAGCACCAGGTCAAAAGGATGCTCCGCTCGGTCGGGTGCAGGGTGATATACCTTAAAAGAACGAAAATCGGCTCACTTTCACTTGACGAGCACCTCCCAAAAGGAGAGTACCGCCCGTTATCCCGTGAAGAGATTGCGCTTTTAACGTCATTATAAAAACAAAAGCTCGCAGAAGCTTATGCCGTATCCGGCATTATGCTTGTGTGAGCTTTTTATACGGGGAATATTATTTGCCTGGGGCATTAATAACGGTCTTTCATTTTTCTTTCAATCTCGCGGTTTGCGTCTTTTCGTGCGATATCCTCGCGCTTGTCGTAGAGCTTTTTACCGCGGCAGAGACCGACTGCCATTTTGACGTGCGAGCCCTTGAAATAAAGCGAGAGCGGAACGAGGGTATATCCCTCTCGTGCAACGAGTCCCGTGAGCTTCATTATCTCGCGCTTGTGCATAAGCAGCTTTTTTGGGCGCAGGGGGTCTTTATTAAAGATATTTCCTTGCTCATACGGGCTTATATGTATACCAAGAGCGAAAAGCTCGCCCTTGTCAATTTCGCAGTATGAGTCCTTTAAATTTACGTTTCCTTGACGGAGGGACTTTACCTCAGTTCCGAAAAGCTCGATTCCTGCCTCGTAGGTTTCGTCAACGAAGTAGTCGTGCCGTGCCTTTCTGTTGTCGGTTATCACCTTCGTGCCTGTATTGTTTTGAGCCATAATTTCCTCTGAAAGTTTTATTACCGATATTCTACCATAAAATGAGAATAAAATCAACACCTATCGCACAAATTCGGATACAAGTTCAAGTATTTTAAATTTTACGTTATATTTTTTTGTTATGAGAATCTCCTCTTCGGCTGTGTATTTAGAGTCGGACAGGGCAACGTCGAGGCAAAGGGGAGGGAACATCACGCACCACCAGTTTTGTCCGTCTCCATCTCCTATAATAACTCTCAGAGAGGTATAATATCCCGCGGGCAGCGTAAAGCCTTCATAGCTTCTTGTATCGTACCATTCTTCCGAGAGAGTAACATCGCATTCCCCAAAGTATCCGAGCTCGCTCAGCACACCGTCCGAAAATGCTTTTATTTCAGGCAGAATTTCGGACAGCTCTTTTTCGGCATTTTCAACGCTTTCAAAGAGAGAGAGCCTTTTGCCGTATTTTTTGAGTATCTCATCGCGCAATATGAGCTTTACCGCCTGGTCTTCTTCGCTGTCGGAATTTGCGAGGATATGTAGTCTTACCGTATCCTCGTATATAGCTCCCTCTGCTTCTGTCGGCATTACCGCGATAAATAAAGTGCATAGAAGAATAAGCACTGTCGGAGTAAGTATTTTTTTCATAATTTCACCGTTCCTTTGTTTTTTCTGTGTGATTATTGACGCAAAAACTAATTTATATTCATTGACAGTTCGTGTCAATTATGCTAAAATTAATTCAGAATAACAATTGTCTGGAGAGCTTATGAAAGAATATATTGCGAAAAAAGTTAACGGAAGAATGAAAATTGACGACGAACGCTGGCAGGGTGCGGAGTCGGTGCTCCTTGATTACGTATGGGCGGATGCTTTTCCGTCGCCCTTTAAAACTACGGCGCAGCTCGTTCATTCCGACGAGGGAATAACCGTCCGTCTCACTACTAACGAATGGCCGATAACGGTAACCGCTATGGAGCGCAACGGAAAAATTTGCATTGACAGCTGTATGGAAATGTTTTTTATTCCGAATGCGGACGACGCAGAATATATAAATCTTGAAATGAATGCCGCGGCGGTTTTTCTTACCGCGAAGGGTGAGGGAAGGTTCGAGCGCAAAAGGCTTGATACTAAGGGCGAAAACCTCACAGTCGAGTCGCATATAAGGTGCGAGGAGGGCTGGAGCGTTATGGCGTTCATTTCCTACGAATTCCTCCTGAAGCACTACTCGCACGTTGATAAAACGATGCGCGCGAATTTTTATAAGTGCGGAGACCAAACCGAAACCGTCCACTATTCCGCATGGAATCCCGTAGAAACCGAAAAGCCCGATTATCACAGACCCGAGTATTTCGGAAAGCTTATTCTCTCAGAGGAGCAGATTTTTTGATTTCGCGGGATTTTTTGCAAAATACCTTGCATTTTTTGAAAGAATGATATATAATAAAAGAGTAACTGTGCATTGACGAAAGAAAATGCGTGCGTATCGGCTCAAGAGAGGCTGCGTTTGGTGCGAGCAGCTGCCGAAAGTACGTTTTCCGCTTTCCGAGCATTCGGCGATGAGCCGAGGGGAAGTCCCCTTACAGACCCTTTGAGTGAAGCTTTTTAAAAGCTTAATTTGGGTGGCAACACGGAGCTATTCGTCCCATTTGTGACGGATGCTCCTTTTTTATTTTAAAAACAATTTTAAGGAGAAATAAAATGCTGGATATTAAATTTTTAAGAGAAAATCCCGACCTTGTAAAAGAGAACATCAAGAAGAAGTTTCAGGACTCAAAGCTTCCCCTCGTAAACGAGGTTATAGCTCTTGACGAGGAGCTTCGCCAGAATAAAAAGCGCGCAGACGACCTCCGCGCAAACAGAAATAAGGTTTCGAAGTCCATAGGTATGCTTATGGGACAGAAGAAGTTTGAAGAGGCGGAGGCAGCAAAGAAGCTCGTTTCGGAGCAGGCAGCAGAGCTTGCGGCATGCGAAGCGCGCGAGGCTGAGCTTGACGAGCAGGTTAAAAAGATAATGATGATAATTCCCAATATCATCGACCCCACCGTTCCTATCGGTAAGGACGACTCCGAAAACGTTGAGGTAGAGAAGTACGGTGAGCCCGTCGTTCCCGAATTCGAGATTCCTTATCACACCGATATTATGGAAAAGTTTGACGGCATCGACCTTGACAGCGCGCGCCGCGTTGCAGGCAACGGCTTTTATTATCTTATGGGAGATATTGCGCGTCTTCATTCTGCAGTTATATCTTACGCGCGCGACTTTATGATAGACCGCGGATTTACCTACTGCATCCCTCCCTATATGATTCGCTCTAACGTCGTAACCGGAGTCATGTCATTTGCCGAGATGGACGCTATGATGTATAAAATTGAGGGAGAGGACCTCTTCCTTATCGGTACGTCGGAGCACTCGATGATTGGTAAGTTTATCGACCAGATTCTTCCTGAGCAGTCGCTTCCGTATACTCTTACCTCATATTCACCCTGCTTCCGTAAGGAGAAGGGCGCGCACGGAATTGAGGAGAGAGGCGTTTACCGTATTCACCAGTTTGAAAAGCAGGAAATGATAGTAGTTTGTAAGCCCGAGGAATCGCCCGTATGGTTTAACAAGCTCTGGCAGAATACCGTAGATATGTTCAGAACTCTCGATATTCCCGTAAGAACGCTTGAGTGCTGCTCGGGTGACCTTGCTGACCTTAAGGTTAAATCTATCGACGTTGAGGCGTGGTCGCCCCGACAGAAGAAGTATTTTGAGGTTGGCTCATGCTCGAACCTCGGCGACGCACAGGCAAGACGTCTTAAGATACGTGTAAAAGGTGAGGACGGAAAAATATACCTTGCGCACACTCTTAATAACACCGTGGTTGCTCCTCCGAGAATGCTTATCGCTTTCCTTGAGAACAATCTCAATGCCGACGGCTCGGTTAATATTCCCGAAGCTCTCCGTTCCTACATGGGCGGCAAGGAAAAGATACTTCCAAAGAAGTAATATGAGCAGCATTCTAATTCTGGCAGGTCCGAGCGCGGTAGGGAAAACCACTGTTATGAAGGAAATGCTCCTCCGCTATCCCGAGTTTGAATTTATCCGTTCTGCGACAACGAGAGCGCCGCGAGGCGACGGACACGACGGAGAGTATATTTATCTTTCCGAATCGGATTTTAAGGCTCGAACAGAGAACGGCGGTATGCTTGAGTACACCGAGTACAGCGGCAATTTTTACGGAACACCGGCATCTGAAATCGAAAGAATTTTTTTAGAAGGAAAAACCCCGCTTCTTATCCTCGATATAAACGGGGTGCGCTCGGTGAAAGAAAAAGAGAGAAGCTTTAAAACCGTCGCGGTTTATATTACCGCTGATATTGCGACTCTGGACAAAAGACTTGCCGAGCGCGTCATTATGCTCGGAGGCGGGGACGAGGCGCTTGAAACTGTTAAAAAGAGAATGGCGCAAAACCGCCGCGACCTCTCTTCGATTGAAGATTTTGCTCCGCTTTTCGACGGTGTAGTCGAAAACCGCGAGATAGCTTCGACCGTCGATAAAATATACGAAATTTTCACTGAATTTAAATAAAAAAATACTGTTCATTTCTCACCGCGGGTGGAGATGAACAGTATTTTTTATATACTTGTGTATTTCATTTTTACTTCGTCTTTTAAAGTGGACATATAGAAGAAATTAAAAGCAATATATGCCACCGCTGTCAGCGTGACTAAGACGCCAAACCAAGGGAGAATAGAAGCTGTAATTGCGTCGGTTTCGGTGAATATTATTTGCACCTCTGAGTTTAAGAATACGTTCACGCATTTTGTAAAAGCCGCAAGAATACCGAGTCCCATTGTGATGTAATTCTTAATTTTGAGCGAGCGGTGAAATTCTTTCTCAAGCTTGCCGTATCGCTCGCTGTCAGCAGATACACCGGTGTGCTCCGTAATAAATGAAGAGAAGGCTTTTGCGATAAATAAAAGGAAGAGCGCAAGCGAAAGAAATTCAAGCACTGCCAGAATTTGAACGGTTTCGTAGAGAGCTTTAGCCGACGTGTCCTTTACTAAATCTGTATATTCATACTTTAAAAGGAAGCTTGTAGAAGTTATGTGGCTTGCCAGCGACAGCCCAAGGTAAATGATACCGGAGATGAAAAGCGAAAGCTTTGCTTTTGTATGCTTTGTGAATGAATAGCAAACCAAAATAAGAACAAATCCGTAAATAAAGTGGGGCAGAACATTAACATTGTTCCAGTTTTCGAATGTCAGCTCCATGCTGAAGAATGCCGCAACAATCATGGTGACCGGGGTGCTTGTGAGTGTGCGGAGCTTGCTTTTAAGCTCGAGAGCGGCAGAGGCATTCTCTCCCGCAATACTGTCGAGGGCAGAATAAAATTTGCCTTCGGTATGAATTTTTGAAACGTATTTTGCCGCGTATATAAGCCATACGGTACCGAAAACGATGACGGCTGTAATTGAGCTTATGAGTGCGTAAGGATAATATTTAGAGCCGGCCATAACCATTCCTCTATCGTTTACACCTGTAAGAAGGAACAAGTCGGGAAGTGCGTAAAGCGCGGTTTTCAGTATGAAGAAAAGATATGAGAGATTTTTAAATACCTCGGGGGATATCTTTTTGCTTCCTTTTTTTGAAACTGCAAACGGCTCTATAAGCGAGGGGGCATCGGTGCGCTCTCCAAGGTAGAAGACGGCAGTGAAGATATGGTTTACCGCCTGCAAAAGCAGAATGATTTCAAATATCGCAAAGGTGAAGGAGACGAGGGCGTATATGTTGTTATCAAGAGTATCCTTGCTTTTTACAAACAGGATAAGGAAAAAAGCAGGGATTTTGAAAAGATTAAGCCAGCCAAGCCTTATGAAAGCCGAACGCGCTTCCTCGAAATAGGGTGCCGAATCAGCAGGCCTTTCGAAGAACCTTGCCAGGATAAACCAGGCAATAAAATCGGGCAGTATGTCGACTACGTTAAAAGATGGATTAAAAAGCAGAACAAGGCTGAAAATAAATAATTTATAGTTTATATGCTTTACCGTGTTTTTCATAGCTTATTTTTTCTTCTTTTTCATTGCTTTTTTCTTGTATTTTTCGAGCTTATACTCTGCGTATTCCCGCTGCTTTTCGAGCGTATGCTCTCGGTGCTTGTTTATAAACTCGAATCTTGACGGCTTGTCGGGGGAATCGTTGTCCTTGTCCTCGGGCATACAGATTTTCATATACGCTCTGTAAATAGTGACGAGGTTTACGGCAACTATAACGAGAGTTGCGAGAATCGTTATAGCTGAGGCTATCGCTAAGAGCTTCAGCGCGCTGCTTGTTTCAAATATCGGAACCTCAAGCACAGCGGATGCCGCGTATATAACTAGGGTTACAGGCATTGAAATTCTTGCCCGCCTTGCAAGAGCCTCAAGTCCCACCTCGACCGACACCTCTTCGATTCCCTTGAATATAAAGAGTGTAAGAATGGCTATCGAGAAATATCTGGCCGGTGCAACAAACGATAGAATCTCGGTCGCAAGATTTGACGGATAGAACATATGCGCTATGCCCAAAATCAGCTCGGCAAGACCGATTACCGCAAAAATCACCGATGCAATAAGAGCGTTTTTGAACGGACGGTTTACAGTCGAAAGCCTGTAAAGTCCCATAGCCATAATTAAAGCTGCTATAAGGTCGGTAAAGGTATTATAGGCTATATTCAAAAGTAAAAAATAACCGAAAAACAGAGTACCAAATCCCATTTCTTTATCCTTCAAATGCCTAATCAGTTTGCTTCATTCATTCCGCAGCACTTTTTGTATTTCTTTCCGCTTCCGCAGGGGCAGGGGTCGTTCCGTCCTACCTTCTTTGAGGTCGCGGGCTTTCTTGCTACAGACGAGCCGTCCGCAAATCCGGCGGTGGTGGGCTTTGCCACCTGAACTCTTTCAGTGGACTGAACTCTCGGAACAACAGAGAGCACCTGTCTAACCGTATCCTCTCTGATTTCCTCAATCATCTGGTCGAAGATATCCGCGCCCTCTATTCTGTACATTGCAACGGGGTCGCGCTGTGCGTAGGAGTTAAGTCCGATATATTCCTTGAGCTCATCCATGTTTTCGAGGTGGTCCATCCACTTCTTATCCACGTTTTGCAAAAGAATTATTTTTTCTATCTCGCGCATAGCATCAGGAGCCATTCCCTCAATGCCCGCAAAGAGAGTGTCCTTAGAGTAGTAGGTTTCAAGGGCAGAGCTTACAAGCTCCTCGCGCCACTCGTCGCGGTCGATTTGCGAAAGCTCCTCTTCCGTATACTCAAAGTCCTTCTTGTCTTTAATGAGACCGCGGTAGGTGTTTTTAAACTCCTCGAGCTTCATTTCCTCACCGCCGAGCAGAGCATTGAACTTGTCGGATACCGATTGGGTAATCATTCCGACAATTTTTTCCTGTATATTCTCCTCAAAGAGAACCTCGCGCCTTTGCTGATAAATAACCTGTCTTTGCTGATTCATTACGTCGTCGTAGGTGAGGACGTTCTTTCTTCTTGCAAAGTTGTTCGCCTCGATTCTGCTCTGCGCACTCTCGATAGAACGTGAGAGAAGTCGCGCGTCTATAGGGGTGTTTTCGTCAAGACCGAGTCTTGCCGTGATGTTCATGAGTCTGTCGGAGCCGAAAAGACGCAACAGGTCATCTTCGAGCGAGAGGAAGAATCTTGATTCACCGGGGTCGCCCTGACGTCCGCTTCGGCCGCGGAGCTGGTTGTCTATACGGCGGCTCTCGTGACGCTCCGTACCCAGAATGAAGAGACCGCCCGCCTCTATTACCTTGTCCTTTTCGGGCCGGATTTCTTCCTTGTGCTTCTCGTAAAGCTCCTTGAAGGTTTCGCGCGCAGAAAGCACAGCCGCGTCATCGGTATCCGAGGTGCCTGTAGCCGCAGCTATAAGAGAGTCGTCAATGCCCATCTTACGCATATCGCGCTTTGCCATAAACTCGGGGTTTCCTCCGAGCATAATATCTGTACCTCTGCCTGCCATATTGGTAGATATGGTAACCGCACCGTATCTTCCTGCCTCGGCAACTATTTCAGCTTCCTTTCGGTGCTGCTTTGCGTTAAGAACGTTGTGAGGAACGCCCGCCTTCTTGAGTATCTGCGAGAGAAACTCGGATTTATCGATAGAAACCGTACCGACGAGAACGGGCTGACCTTTCGCATGGCATTCCTTTATCTGCTCAACGATAGCCGCGGTTTTTCCGCGCAGAGTTCTGTAAACCGCGTCGTTTCGGTCGATTCTTATCATCGGCTTGTTTGTGGGAACTTCAACTACGTCAAGAGCGTATATCTGTCTGAATTCGTTATCCTCTGTAAGAGCAGTACCCGTCATACCCGAAAGCTTTCCGTACATACGGAAATAATTTTGGAAGGTTATCGTGGCAATGGTGCGGCTTTCCTTCTGAATGCTCACCTTTTCCTTTGCCTCTATCGCCTGGTGCAAGCCCTGGTTGTATCTTCTTCCGGGCATAAGACGTCCGGTGAAGGAGTCAACAATAACGATAGCACCGTCCTTGACGATGTAGTCTACGTCGCGCTTCATAACACCGTAGGCGCGGATTGCGGTATTGATGTGGTGATAGATAGCGTTGTTTTCGGGAGCGGAAAGGTTTTCAATATTGAAGAATTTTTCGGTTTTTTCTATACCGTGCTTTGTAAGAACGGCAGTTCTTGCCTTTTCGTCAACGATATAGTCCTCGTCGTAGAGAGCATCGTTGTCCGCCTTGTCGTCGATTTCCTTTATAACGTGGCGCGACATCATTCTCGCGCATCTGTCAGCCATGGTGTAAAGGTCGGTGGATTTCGAGCCCGAGCCCGAAATGATAAGCGGAGTTCTCGCCTCGTCAATGAGAATCGAGTCAACCTCGTCCACTATCGCAAAGTTATGACCTCTTTGCACCATGTTTTCCTTGTAAACCACCATATTGTCACGAAGATAATCGAAGCCGAGCTCGTTATTCGTTCCGTAGGTGATATCTGCAGCGTAAGCCTCGCGCTTTTCGCTGTTGTCCTGTCCGTGAACAATAAGACCCGTAGTAAGACCGAGGAAGCCGTAAACACGTCCCATCTCCTCGCTGTCACGGGTTGCGAGGTAATCGTTAACTGTAACTATATGAACGCCCTTTTCGGTAAGCGCGTTGAGGTATGCGGGAAGGGTAGCAACAAGCGTTTTACCTTCACCCGTTTTCATTTCCGCAATTCTTCCCTGATGCAGAAGTATACCGCCCATAAGCTGTACTCTGTAGGGGCGTTTTCCGAGAACTCTCTCATCTGCCTCGCGAACGAGAGCGAACGGCTCGGGCAGAATATCGTCAAGAGTTGCTCCGTCACGGACAGCCGCGTTCAGCTTGCCGGTACAAGCTCGCATTTCCTCGTCCGACATCGCGCGGAAGGTGTCGGAGAGGGATTCTATCCTGTCAACGATAGGAATAATTTTCTTTATTTGTTTTTCACTGTAGCTTTTGAAGAGGCCCATTTTATAAAACTCCTTAAAGGCATAATTACTCTATTATACCTATTCTACCACATGTTTCATAAAAAATAAATAGATAAATGTAAATAAAATAAATATTTTCATGCGTTCGGTTGAATTTTTCTTCTGAAAGTTGTACAATAAATACATAAAACCATAAAATCGGGGTAATCTTTAAATGAAAAAACTTAACATCGTACTCTATTCACCCGAGATACCGCAGAATACAGGAAATATCTCGCGCACCTGTGCCGTTACGGGCGCAGCTCTTCATATAATAAAGCCCACGGGATTTGAAATATCCGACAGAACGCTCAAGCGCGCAGGACTTGATTATTGGGATAAGCTTGACGTTACCTATTACGAAAGCTACGAAGATTTTCTCAGAAAAAACGAGGGCGCTGAGCTTTATTTTTTCTCGGCAAAGGGAAAGATGTGTCACACCGAGGTTGATTACCCCGACGGATGCTTTCTTGTATTCGGCAGGGAATCTGTCGGACTTCCCGAGGAGCTTGTGCGCGAAAATATCGAGCGCTCGGTGAGAATACCTATGCTTAAAACCCTTAGGTGTCTTAATCTCTCGAATACGGTCGCCATAGCCGCATATGAATTTTTCAGGCAGAGGGATTTTGCGGATTTTGAAAAAAAGGGTGCGTTTGTTGAGTCTTAAGCCGAAAAAGCCCTGAAAATAAGGATTCAGAGATTCAGAGCGGGTTCGGATTATACTCGCTAAGGAGGATAAACGACCGTTATGACAGACGGAAGAAATATTATTCCGGTGATTCTCGGCGCAGACCTTAACGCCTACTCTGTAGCTCTCGCATTCCGCGATTTTTTCGGAGTTGACTCCCATGTTTTCGCAAGATACAGATGCGGAGCAACCGAGAATTCGAAATTTATAACCACACATATAAACAAGGGAATAGACGACGTGAGTGTCGCCGTTCCCGAGCTTTTAAAGTTCGCCGCCGAAAATAACGGAGCCGAGCTTTTTCTTATACCCTCGGCAGACTGGTACGTAGAAATGCTTACGGAAGCGCGCTCGCGTCTTGGCGGAATTTACAGCATATATATGCCCAAAAAGGAGATATGGCGAGCCGTGTCGGATAAAGCCGAGTTTTACCGACTTATGCAGAAAGCAAAAATTCCGCACCCGCCGTATTTTGCTTTTAAAAAGGGGGACGGGCTTTCGCGTGATAAGCTTGAAGCCTTTGGATTTCCCGCGGTTATTAAGCCGTCGGACAGCTCGCTTTATTGGAAAAATCCCTTTCACGATATGCGAAAGGTGTATTTTCCCGAGGGATTCCGTGAATCCGTTGAAACCGTAAATAAAATTTTCAATTCGGGTTATGACGGAAGCGTTATTTTCCAGAAGAAAATCGGCACAGACGACAAAAACAGAGTTCTGACTACGGTCTCCGACAGTCAGGGGAGAGTTGTAAGAGCAGTGCTCGGTGAGGTGATTTTAGAGGAGCGAGGAAAAACCTCGCAGGGCAATCATGCCGCGATAATAACCAGACCGCTTGACGAGCTTTCCTTTAAGCTTATTGATTTTCTTCGAGAGACGGGCTACACGGGAATCGCAAATATAGATATTATCTGCGCGGGAGAAGAGAAATACGTTCTCGAGCTTAATCCAAGACAGGGGAGAAGCTGTGACTATCTGCGCGCGGCAGGGGTTAATATTGCCGACCTTATAGTCAGATGCTCAAAGGGCGAAAATGTTACTCCTGACTTTTCGTATAGAAAAATATACTGGCATCACCCACCGCATGACGTTGTTATGAAATACGCAGGCGGGGACGTGAAAGAAGAAGCCGAGGAGCTTTTGCGTGAGGGCAGGGAATACACACCCTACGTTAACGGATATGAGGGCGCGGTACGCAAGGCATATGTGTATATTCACAATATCCGCATGAGAAGAGCAATGAAAAAAACGGTAAACGAGGATTGATTTTATGAAGCTTTCAAGACTGCTCGCATCGGTTTTCTCTGTGGAAATTCCGCCTGAAAAGGACGTTGAAATAACCGTCGTTACCGACGATTCAAGGGAATGCAGAGAGGGTGCGCTGTTCGTTGCAATCAAGGGCTCAAAACTTGACGGGACGGATTTTATTCCCGATGCTTACGAGCGAGGCGCACGTGTTTTCGTGCTGTCGAAAAAAATAAAGCTTCCAAAAGACAGTATAGCTATATATTCGAAAAATCCGAGAAAAACTTTGGCAGAATTATGCTCTACATTTTATGAGCACCCGGAGCGAAAGCTTGTAACAGTGGGTATTACAGGCACTAAAGGCAAGAGCACGACTGCGTATTTGCTCTCAAAAATTCTATCGGGAGTTGGTGTGGAAAATGCGGTTGTAGGCACTCTCGGAGTTTTTGGACTTGACGGCTTTGATATTAAAAATACTACCCCCACCTCTCCCTTGATATATAAGATACTCTATGCCGCGCATAAAAGGGGTATCAGGGTAGTTATAATAGAGGTGTCAAGTCAGGCGCTTAAAGAAGCTCGTGTTTTTGGAATCAATTTTAATGCAGTTGCATTTACAGGGCTTTCGCGTGACCATATCGGCGGATGTGAGCATCCAACCTTTTCGGATTACGTTTATTCGAAGCGAACGCTTTTTACCTCGTACGGAGCCGGGATTGCGGTTGTAAATTCCGACGACGCCTATTCCGCCTATATGTCAGCGGGAGTTGCAAGGGTGGTAAAATGCGGCTTTTCGGATAATGCCGAAATTTTAATCAACAGATTTTCCGACACCCCCGACGGCTCGGAATTTTACCTCGGTGACGTCAAGGTTTCCTCGTCGCTTCCCGGGGAATATAACGCAAGAAATATCACCCTCGCTTTAGCTCTTGCAAGGGTGATTACGGGAAAATCAATAGTCGAGGCTTCAAGAGAGGTGCGCGGCGCGAGAATAGACGGGCGGTTTGAGGTGATTTCACTTGACGGTGTTAACGTTGTAATAGACTACGCGCATAACTATGACAGTATGAGAGAGGTTGCGACGCTCTCGAGAAGGCTCTTTGACGGAAAGATAATATTTGTTTTCGGCTCTGTGGGAGAGCGCGGCATTGACAGACGCCGCGAGCTTGCCGAGGCCGCTGAAAAATATGCCGATTTTTCGGTAATAACCTCGGATAATTCGGGGGAAGAGCTGCCGCTTTCAATATGCGCGGATATATATGCCGGCTTTTCGGATAAAACCAAAGCGAAAATTATAGTAGGCAGAGCAGATGCCATATCCTACGCAGTAGAAGAAGCAAAACCCGGTGATGCCGTTCTTATCCTCGGCAAAGGCCATGAAAGATTTTTAAGCCAAGGCGGCAAAAGGATTCCTTTTGCCGATGCGGATTGCGTAAAGAGAAAGTTGAAAATTGAAAGTTGAAAGTTGAAAGTTGAAAATTGAAAGTTGAAAGTTGAAAGTTGAAAGTTGAAAATTAACGAGGCTTTTCTCCTTGCGGTTGAAAAGCCTCGTTAATTTTCATTATCTTATAAATCCGGTTTTGATTTTCGGCTCGGGAGTGGGGCGGTCAATGCCTGCATTCTTAGCAATGCTTATGCATTTTATCAGCCAGACCATATTGTCGACGATGCTCCTTACCGTCTGGAGTCCTTCCTCGTCCTCCTCTGCCTCAGCACCGCTTGCACCGTGCGAAACACCGGGATAATTTCCGGGAACGTAGGGCATAGATGCAAAGCCGAAAAATCTCGATATTTCCTCGATTGCCGTGAAATTTCCGCCTCTTCGCGAAACGGCAACCGCTGAAGCCGGCTTATATTCAAGCTCGCTTCTTTTAGATATGAACACCCGTCCGAGCGCCGCCTTCATAATTCCCGCAGCACCTCCGAAATGAACGGGGGTGAAGAATATGTATCCGTCACAGCCGCAGACTCTGTCACCGAGGGCGGTTGCGGCATCTTCATGGACACAGCGCCCTTTTGCCTTGCATCCGCCGCAGCCGGAGCATGAGGTCACGGCTTCGGGGCGAAGTCTGAAAATTTCGGCTTCCGCACCGAGCTTTTTAATCTGTTTTTCGGCTTCAAGAACGCATCTTTCGGTTGCTCCCGAATCCTTCGTTCCTGCCGTTACCAAAAGAATTTTCATAGCAGTAGTTACCTCACTTAAAAAACTTGACTTTTTTTACTAAAAGTATTATACTATATACAATAATAAAATGCAAGGGGTCAGATTACAATGACGAAAATTGATATATTCTCCGGATTTCTCGGAGCAGGAAAAACTACGCTTATCAAAAAGCTTATCAAAGAGGCTTATTCGGGCGAAAAGGTAGTTCTTATTGAAAACGAATTTGGCGAAATAGGAATAGACGGCGGATTTCTCGCGGATGCGGGAATTGAAATAACCGAGATGAATTCGGGCTGTATCTGCTGCTCGCTCGTCGGTGATTTCACCAAAGCACTTGGCAAGGTTATCGCTGAATACACCCCCGACAGAGTTATAATAGAGCCGTCGGGTGTCGGCAAGCTCTCCGACGTTATACGCGCCGCAAGCGAGGTTTCAAGCGACGGTGTAAAGCTCAATTGCTTCACCACCGTTGTCGATGCGGGAAAGTGCAAGATGTATATGAAGAATTTCGGTGAATTCTTCAACGACCAGATTAAGCACGCATCTGCCATAATCCTTTCGCATACCGACACGGCAAAGCCCTCAAAGGTTGAGGAATCGGTCAAGCTTATAAGAGAGCACAATGCCGATGCGGTTATAATCACTACCCCCATAGCTCAGCTTGAGGGCGCTTATATACTCTCCGCAATGGAGAAAAAGGATACTCTTGAGGATGCGATAAAGGAGCTTGAAGCAGAGCACGAGCATCATCACCATCATCACCATGAGCATGACGAGGAGTGTCATTGCGGTCACCATGACCATGAGCATCACCATGAGCATGACGAGGAGTGTCATTGCGGTCACCACGACCATGAGCACCACCATGAGCACGTAGAGGAATGCCACTGCGGTCACCACGACCATGAGCATCATCATGAGCACGGTGAGCATTGCAACTGCGGCTGTCACGACCACGAGCATGGACATCATCACCACCATGCCGACGAGGTATTCACAAGCTTCGGTGTAGAAACAACGAAGAAATTCACTATCGAAGAGATAAAATCCATACTCGACGCGTTTGACGAGGATTCCGATTACGGAATGGTTCTTCGCGCAAAGGGAATAGTTGAGTGCGAGTGCGGAAAATGGATTCACTTCGACTACGTTCCGGGCGAGCCGGACGTAAGGTGCGGCTCTGCATCGATTATAGGCAGACTTTGCGTAATCGGCTCGGGGCTTGACAACGAAAAAATCAAGGAACTCTTCGGTGTTTAAAAATGGAAATTGCAGTATATCTTTTCACCGGCTTTCTTGAAGCCGGAAAAACTAAATTCATAAGCGAAACTATGCGCGACCCGAACTTTAACGACGGCTCGCGCAAGTACCTCGTAATAACATGTGAGGAGGGGGAAGAGGAGCTCGACCCCTCGGAGCTTCCGGAAAACGTCGCGTTCGCCTCGTTTGACGAGGAGCAGAAAATAACCCCCGACAGACTTTCGGCAATGCAGAAGAGAGCGGGGGCTGACATAGTAGTTGTAGAGTATAACGGAATGTGGACTCTTGACAGCTTCTATAACGCTCTCCCAAATAGTTGGATGGTTTACCAAGAGGTGTTTATTGCCGATTCGAGCACTATAATCTCCTATAACGCAAATATGCGCCAGCTCACAGTGGATAAGCTTTCAAGCTGTGAAATGGTGGTATTTAACAGAGTCACCGACACGACCGATAAAACAGCGCTTCATAAGCTCGTTCGCGGTGTTTCCAGGAAGGCGAATATCTGCTATGAGGACACCGAGGGTGAGATAGAATTTGACCAGATGGAAGACCCGCTTCCTTACGATATAAGTGCCTCGGTGATTGAAATAAAGGACGAGGATTTCGCTATATTCTACCGCGATATGACCGAGGACTACTCGAAATACGACGGTAAAACAGTAAGATTCAAGGGCATAGTAGCGCTTGATAAAAGCCTGCCTGCCGCACACTTCGCGGTGGGACGGCATATAATGACCTGCTGCGAGGCGGATATAGCCTACAGAGGTGTGGTTGCAAAGGGTATGGGCTCGCTGAAGCTCTCGACTCGCGATTGGGTTATCCTTGAGGGTAAGCTCTCCGAAGAATATTCAAAGCTCTACAGAGGCCGCGGCCCCGTCCTCGAGGTCAAAAAGATTGAGAGGGCAGAGAAGCCCGTGCAAGAGGTCGCGACATTCTATTGATTGCTTATAATTTTTGATAAAAATCGGGAAAGGAATGACTGCAATGAAAAAAGAGGAAAACAAGTTTCCGTTTTCTATGTGCTCACTGAAGGGAGATGGGCGGATTGTAAACGCGCATACCAACGAATCCTCGATGGAAATAGTCGAGGTTATTCGCGGAGAGGTACGTATTCAAATAGGAACAGAAACGCTCGAAGCATCTGCGGGGGATTTTATATACGTTCCGCCGACTCTCGTTTTCCGCGCCGACGTAATAAGTGAAAGCGCGGCTCTTCGCACAATGGTATTTGATTCCTCAATTCTTGAAGCGAATATGGAAAACTTTGATTCCGAGGTTTTCTATATGTTTGATTTGCAGTCTAAAAATAAGATTACACTTTTCAAAAAGGGACACCCGGTGTACGAAACGCTTTCAAGGTATATGCAGGAATCCTATGAGGAGTACGCGGCAAAGGACGTTTGCTATAAGCTTCCGATAAGGGCTAATATATATCTTATGATGACAGCGCTTTTGCGCTACTACTGCGGCTCAAAGGACGAGCTTGACAGAATGGTATATCATAACGTATTACGTCTCCGTCCCGTAATGGAGTACATAAAGGAGCACTACTCTGAGAAGATTTATATTGAAAAGCTCTCGGAGATGATAACGGTATCTCCCGACTATTTCACGAAAATGTTCAAGGACACTATCGGAAGAACGCCTATCGAGTATATAAACGGTCTTCGCGTAAACGAGGCTATGCGCCGCCTTGCCGAAACCAACGACTCAATGGCGGATATTGCCGATGCAATAGGCTTCTGCAACCCCAACTATTTCCACAAAATATTCAAGCAGTATATGGACTCAAGCCCCCTTGCGTACAGAAAAAGCATAAAGTAAGTTGAAAGTTGAAAATTGAAAGTTGAAAATTAAAGGTTGACAATTAAATTTATAAGCACCGGCTCTGAGGAGCAGTGGAATAATATAACGATAGGTTCGTATAATTACGATTTGACCGGTGCGACAAAGCATTTTAATTACGTTAAAGAGGATTGATTTTTAAAATTAAAAACCTTCTCCTTGTATTTTTCTTTGATTTGTGCAACAATAATAGTAACGAATAAAGGAGGTTCTTTCTATGAGTGATGTTGCAATACAAAAAGCTATGGACAATGCCGAAGCTTCGATAAACATGGAAGGCTTGTATATTTCCGATTTGTGCAAAGAGCTTTGTGAGAAGCTTTTAAAGAAGGAAATCACCTTTGAGGAATATATGCGGCTTATAACAGTAGGAGCTGTGGCAAATGGCGTATAGTTTAAATCCGTCCTCGGATAATTGCTACGAGGGAACGACTTGCCTTGTAAATAAGCTTGATATTCGTGACGAGAAAAAACTGTCAGACGTTGAAGCCGGTATCACTTTTGCAAAGGCTGTTATGCTCGAAGAAACTCCGATAGATGATGATTTCGGTTTTGAGCATTTTAAGAAAATTCATGAATTTTTGCTTTGCGATTTGTACGAATGGGCGGGGCAAGTACGAACTGTCGATATTTCAAAAAAGCGTACAAAGTTTTTAGATGCCGCCTCGATTGAAAGCATAGGTGCAAAATGCTTTGCAAAGGTTAAGAACGGATATTTCGAAAATCTGCCGTTTGACGAATTTGTAAAACGCATAGCAGGATTCTATAATGATGTAAATTACATACACCCTTTCAGAGAAGGAAACGGCAGAACACAGCGAATTTATTTTACACAGCTAATTAGATATTACGGTTATGATATCAATTTTGCCGATGTGGATACTGATGAGCTTATGATTGCTACTATTCAAGCTTCAAACGGTGTTATGGATCTTTTAACCCAATTTTTCGCCAATTCTATAACAATTCCGGAGTGATAAATATTTACTTGAAACGAAAAAGACAGACTAATGGTTGATGTCATGAAATGCACTTGGCGCAATAAAAAAAGAACGGAAAATTTCGATATTCGAAAAATTCCGTTCTTTATTAATTTTAAACATAAAAAAGGATTAAGATTCCGCCTTAGGTTTAGGCAGTTTCTTAATCCTTTTTGTTGCCTCCCTCTGTGTAAGGGGAGGTGCTGAACGAAGTGAAGCGGAGGGGTTGTTGCCTCTACCTCAATTATTCATTTTTTCTATTACCTTAATTTCCTCTTCGCCCTTGACAAATCCCGCGGTAACGATAACCTTTTCCACGTCCTTACGTGAGGGAAGCTCGTACATCGGCTTCATCATAATGCCTTCAAGGATTGAGCGAAGACCGCGTGCACCGGTGTTCCTCTCGACTGCGAGGTGCGCTATGGCTTCAAAAGCCGCATCCTCAAATTCGAGGGTTATTCCGTCCATCTCAAGAAGCTTCTGATACTGCTTGTAGAGGGCGTTTTTCGGCTCTTTTATAATCCTTACAAGCGCAGCTTCGTCAAGGTTGTCGAGAGCGACTATAACGGGAAGTCTGCCGACAAGCTCGGGAATAATGCCGTATTTCACAACGTCGTGCGCGATAACGTCCTTGTATACTCCCTTTGCCACCTTTTCCTTTGTGGTGGCTTTTTCTGTTGAAAAGCCTATCTGCTGTGAGCCTTTGCGCTGTTCGATTATCGATTCTATGCCGTCGAATGCGCCACCGCAGATAAAGAGTATGTTCTTTGTATTAATTTGGATAAACTCCTGATTTGGATGCTTTCTTCCGCCCTGAGGTGGAACGTTTGCCGTAGTGCCCTCGAGAATCTTGAGCAGCGCCTGCTGAACACCCTCGCCCGATACGTCACGGGTTATGGAACGGTTCTCACCCTTGCGCGAGATTTTGTCAATCTCATCTATATATATTATACCGTGCTCAGCGCGGTCAATATCGTAGTCCGCCGCCTGAATAAGACGGAGTAGGATATTTTCAACGTCCTCACCTACGTAGCCCGCTTCGGTAAGGGTTGTCGCGTCGGCTATGGCGAAGGGAACCTTGAAGCTCTTTGCAAGAGTCTGGGCAATATAGGTCTTGCCGACGCCCGTCGGGCCGAGCAGAAGGACGTTTGACTTCTGAAGCTCGATTTCCTCAATCTCCTCAGCCTCTTCCTTCTTCTTTCTTGACTTTCTGCCCTTGGTTGCCGCCTCAAGCGTCAGTATTCTTTTGTAGTGGTTATATACCGCAACGGCAAGCGCGAGCTTTGCGTTATCCTGACCGATAACGTACTCGTCAAGCATCGCTTTTATGTCTTTCGGACGGGGAAGAGTTTCGAATGTCAGCTCCTCGCCAGCATCGCTTTGTATATCCGTAAAATTCTCGTCTATGAATTCCGCGCAAACGTTTATACAGCCGTCGCAGATGTAGCATCTGCCACTCTCACCGGGAAAGAGTAAAGCAACCTCACTCTCGGTCTTTCCGCAAAAATTGCATTTGCGCAAAACTCTGTTTTCAGAATCTGCCATTGATTAAATTTCCTTTTTAGTTATTACCTTGTCGATAAGTCCGTAATTTTTAGCCTCCTCCGCGCTCATAAAGTTGTCGCGCTCGGTGTCCTTCTCAATAGTCTTGAGGGGCTTGCCGGTCTGCTCGGACAAAATCTTATTGAGCTTGTCGCGGATTTTAAGAATGTGGTCGGCGTGAATTTTGATATCCGATGCCTGACCCTGCATTCCGCCAAGGGGCTGGTGAATCATTATCTCGGAATTGGGAAGGGCAAATCTCTAACCCTTTGCGCCGCTTGAGAGCAGGAACGCGCCCATAGATGCCGCCATACCGATGCAGATTGTCGAAACGTCGCATTTGATATAGTTCATAGTGTCGTAAATCGACATACCTGCCGAAATCGAGCCGCCGGGGCTGTTGATGTAAAAATAAATGTCTTTGTCGGGGTCCTGAGCCTCAAGATAGAGCATCTGGGCAACCACAAGGGAAGCGGTGGTGTCATTCACCTCGTCTGCAAGAAATATGATTCTGTCATTTAAAAGTCTTGAATAGATGTCGTAGGAACGCTCGCCGCGCGAGGTCTGCTCAACGACCATAGGAACAAGTGCCATAGTGTATCTCCTTCATTTATTGACAAATTGTGCGTTTTTAAAAGAAAGCCGACAGTCAAAAGGCAAAGACCATGACCGTCGGCTGTTTGCAGGGAGCGACAAGCGCTTAAAGTGCTGAGTCGTCAGCCCTCCTGCCTAGGCAATTATGCCTCTTCTTTATTTTCTTCTTTGGTTTCTTCGGTTGCTTTCTTCTTGCGAGAGCTCTTAACAGTTGCGTTCTCTTTTACAAGGTCCATAGCGTGAGCTACGAGAAGGTCAGCCTTGATGTCCTCTGCGGCAACCATACCCTTAACCTGCTCCTCGGGAACGTTGTAAGCCTCGGCAATTCTCTTGTACTCTGCGTCAACCTCTTCATCGGTAACGGTGAGGTTTTCAAGAGAAGCAATCTTCTCAAGCGCAAGTCTTATCTTAACCTGCTTTTCAGCCTGGGGACGCATCTGCTCGCGGAGCGCGTCAAGGGTAAGACCTGTATACTTGAAGTAGGTGTTGAGGTCAAGTCCGCTCTGACGGAGTCTTGTGTCGTAGTCGCGAACGAAGTTCTCGGTTTCAGCCTCGAACATGGGCTCGGGAATCTCGGCAACGAGCTTCTCCATAAGAGCCTCAGCAAGCGCGTTTTCAAACTCGCCCTGAGCCTTATCCTCGTTTCTCTTCTTAAGTTTAGCCTTTATATCAGCCTTATATTCATCAAGAGTGTCAAATTCCGAAACGTCCTTAGCAAACTCGTCGTCAGCCTCGGGAAGCTCCTCAAACTTAATTGCGTTAAGCTTTGTCTTGAATACTGCAGCCTTGCCTGCAAGCTCTTTTGCATGGTAGTCCTCGGGGAAGGTAACGTTAACGTCAAATTCCTCACCGATATTCTTGCCTACTATCTGGCCCTCAAAGCCGGGAATGAAAGAGCCCGAGCCAAGCTTCAAGTCATGACCCTCGCCCTTGCCGCCGTCGAACGCTACTCCGTCAACAGAGCCCTCGTAGTCGATGTTGCAAACGTCACCGGTCTTTGCAGCTCTGTCGGTAACCTCAATAGTTCTTGCGTTTCTTTCACGAACGCGGTTAAGCTCTGCGGTAACCTCAGCCTCGGTAACTCTTGCTACCTTTCTTTCAGCCTCGATGCCCTTATAGCCCTCGATGGTAACCTCAGGCTTAACGAAGCCCTCAGCCTTAAGTACGATGTCGCCCTCGCTTGAAACAAGGTCGAACTTGGGAGTTCCGACGATATCAAGCTCAGCTTCCTTAACTGCTGCCTCGAATGCCTCGGGAATGCATGCGTTGATAGCATCCTCAAAGAAGATGCCCTTGCCGTACATTCTTTCGATAATTGCTTTGGGCGCTTTTCCTTTTCTGAAGCCGGGAACGTTGATAGACTTTACGTTCTTCTTGTATGCTTCGTATTCTGCTTTGTCATAAGCTTCCTTGCTTATAGAGAATTCCATAACGAAACCGGACTTCTCAGTAAGCTCCTTCTTAATAAGGCTCATTGCTTTTCCTCCGAAAAATATATGATAAAATTAATTAAAAAACAAATAAAAATTGTCAACCACATTATTTTACAATAATAATTAGGTTTTGTCAAGTGATTTTGGAATTTTTTACTCTTTGCGTATAATTTTGGGAATAAACTCGAGGTAATCAGCGGAAATTATACTCATTTCGATACCTCTGTGCGTAAATTTCGGCTCTACGGTGTAATTGCCGTGAATGTGGCCGTAATAGACTCTCTTTATGCCGTATTCGAGTAAAACCTCGACAATTGATTCGGATTCCTTACCGCACCAGAAGGGCGGGAAGTGCATAAAAACGAGAATCTCCTTTTCGGGTGAGGCTTCTTTTAGCTTCGCGGCTTCCTTGAGGCTTGCTCTCAGCCTTAATGCTTCGCGGTTGGTAAGCTTTTCAAAGTTCGTGTTATCGGGCGCGTTTGCCGCATCCTCGTCGTGATACCAGCCGCGCGTGCCCGCGATAATGAAATCCTCGGTTTCGTAAGCGTTGTTCAAAAGAAAGGATATGGTATCTATCCCGTTTTTTTCGAAAAACTCGGTATGCTTTTTCATAGTGCACCACCAGAAATCGTGGTTGCCCTTGCCGAGAATTTTCTTGCCGGGCAGGGAATTCAGGAATAAGAGGTCGGATTTTGCTTCCTCAAGAGTCAAGGCCCAGGAAATATCTCCGGGGATTATCACCGTATCGGAATCCGAAACGAGCTTTTTCCACCTCGATTTTAATTTTTCGGTATATCCCGACCATCTGCGCCCGAAAATCTCCATTGATTTGTTTGTTGAATCAAGGGTTGAAAGGTGCAGGTCGGCAATGGCGAAAATTGACATATTATTTTCTCCGATAGCGTATAAAAGGAAGTAAAATTGCAGAAAATACATCTGCGAGAACGGTTGCGAAGCGGTAAAATTTATCCTTTGTTAATCGGTCTTGCTAAAAAAGGAAGACGGTAAAGCAAGAAACAAAGGGTTTTACCGAGGTTGGAGTAGAAGATGGAAGAGAAGAAGTATCAAACTGAAAGTAAGTGCGATATGTCGAAGCCTATTAAGGGCATTATGTGCGACGTTCAGAACTGCGCTTACCACAATGGCAAGAGCGAGTGCTGCGCGGGCTGCATATCGGTCGGTCCCAGCAGCGCGCAAAGCTCGTCGGGAACCGCTTGCGTAACCTTTAAGCCGAAGGCTTATTAAGCATCGGCAAAGTCAAGGGTAGCTTTCTCCATTTCGCTTTTGTCAATTATTTGCGTGTGAAGTACTTTTTTATTCGTAAGTCCGCTAAGGGGGTAAGGAATTTCAACCCCGGTGAGCTCTGAGAGCTCTCTGAGCGCGGAAAGTTCGTCGGTCGGCTCTTTGCCGCAAAGGGAAAAGTACACGTCACGCGCGAACTTATAAGGCGAAGCGGTAGAAACCGCAAGAATTTTTCTTTCTGCCCCAGAGTCGTTTGCATAACAGTCTGCCGCATGAACGGCAACTGCCGTGTGAGTGTCTATGAGGCAGTTTTTATTTTTATAAACGTCGGCTATTGTAGCTCTCGTTTCTTCCTCGCTTGTGTAATATCCGACGAAATGCTCCTGTATAAGCGAAAGCTCCTCTTTTTCGATAGTATACCTTCCTTCTTTTGCAAGGCGCAGCATATATTCCGCGGTTTTTTCTGCACCGAGCGTTACGTAGAGAAGTCTTTCAAGGTTTGAGGATATGAGAATATCCATTGAGGGTGATATCGTTGAATGGAAATCCCTCTTGCTGTCATACGTGCCGCTCCTTAGGAAATCGGTAAGCACGTTATTCACGTTTGAAGCGCATATAAGCTTTTGAATCGGCACTCCCATAAGCTTTGCTATATAAGCTGCAAATATGTTGCCGAAATTACCGGTAGGAACGCAAACGTCGATTTTTTCTCCAAACGAAACCGCGCCTGAGGACACCATATCGCAATATGCGGATACATAATAAACTATCTGCGGCACAAGTCTGCCCCAGTTGATTGAGTTCGCGCTGGAAAGGAATACTCCCGCATCGGAAAGCTTTTCCGCAGCTTCCTTGTTTGAAAATATCCGTTTCACGCCCGTCTGCGCATCGTCGAAGTTTCCGACTATTGCGGTGACCGAAACGTTTTTGCCCTCCTGCGTCTGCATCTGGAGCTTCTGAACGCGGCTAACGCCGTCCGAAGGGTAAAATACCTTGATTTTAGTGCCGTCGACGTCGCGGTATCCCTCGAGCGCTGCCTTTCCCGTATCACCCGAGGTGGCAACGAGAATGAGAGCGCATCTTTCTTCACCGCATTTCTTGAGCGCGCGAGTGAAAAGCCTCGGCATTATCTGGAGCGCCATATCCTTGAATGCAGAGGTAGGGCCGTGCCAGAGCTCAAGCATATAGCTATTAGCGTCGAGTTTCGTAATCGGAGCAGGGGAGAGCCCGAATTTCTCCTCGGAATAAGCCGCCATGGCATCGAAAAGAAGCTCGTCCTCGGTGTAGTCTGTCAAAAATTTCGAGAGAATTCTTGCAGCTCTTTCGGGATAGCTTTCCTTCATCATAATGCGAAGCTCGGCTTCGTCAAGCGTCGGTATTGCTTCCGGCATAAAAAGTCCGCCGTCTTTGCTAAGACCCGTCCTTATAGCATATGCCGAGTCTACGCGCTCCTTTATAATTCCTCTTGTACTAACGTATTTCATCTGTAAAAATATCCTTTTTTTGCTGTGTTTCTGTTAAATGCGTTCTCTATATGAACGACCTTGCTTTTTCTTCCTCTTCCGTCAAGATACACCTCAACTATATCGAGGCTCAGGCGTTTGCCCTTCTCGTGAGTTGCAAGAAAATGGTGCGCGGCATTTATTATTTTGCGCTGTTTGTCCGGGGTGACCGCTGCCGCAGGTCGCAATTCGCGCGGATTTTCACGTCCCAGAGTTCTCGTTTTTACCTCAACGAAGGCTAGAGTGGTTTTGTTCTCGCAGATTATATCTATTTCTGCGTCGGGAGTTATGAAATTGCGCCTGAGAATTTTGTAGCCCTCTTTTTTTAGCTCTCTCGCGGCAATTCTTTCACCGACGTTTCCGACTCTTCGCGCTCTTGTCAGTACCTCAAGAATTTTCATTGTCTAAAAATTTCAAGAAGGTTTTTCTGTGTATAGGCGACGGGCCGTATTTTCTTACGGCGTCCATATGGTCTTTGGTGGGGTATCCCTTGTGTTTTTTTATCCCGTACTCAGGATATTTTTCGTCAAGGAGAAGGCAGCCCCTGTCTCTTGTGACCTTTGCCAGAACGGAAGCTGCGGCTATCGAATAGCTTTTTGCATCGCCCTTAACGACGGTTTCGGTGGGGATTTCAAATCCGCGCGAGCAGTTTCCGTCTATAAGCGCAAAATCCGCTTTTAAGGGAAGTGCCTCGACAGCTCTTCTCATAGCGAGCATAGAGGCGTTTAAAATATTGATTTCGTCAATCTCCTCGGGGGTGGCTTCGGCAATGGCGTAGGCAAGCGCTGTCTCTTTTATGACGTCAAAAAGCTTCTCACGCTTTTTTTCGGTGAGCTTTTTCGAGTCGTCAAGCCCCTCTATAACAGCGTCCCTCGGTAATATTACGGCTGCGGCAACAACAGGACCGCAAAGAGGTCCTCTGCCGGCTTCGTCACATCCGCAAACGGCTGTATACCCCTCGGTGTATTTTTGATTTTCGTATTCAAATGTCGGCATTGTAAAGCTCCGGTGATTCAAGAGTAATTCTTCCGATTTTTCCCGAACGGAATTCTTCAAGCAGCATTTCCGCTGTGCGCAGGTGATTTATCTCTCCGCCTGCCATAAGGAATCCGCGCTTTTTTCCAACGAGTCTGAATAAGTCGTATGAATCAAGCTCGCCTGTCTCGTCGTAGGTAAGCTTGTAGCGCGACATAAATTCGTCGGGCGCGCACCTCATAAGCCGCGAGCAAAGCACCATTGCAATCTCCTCGGTGTCGAGTATAGCGTCGCGTATCGCGCCTGTTATGGCAAGATTTTCACCTACCGTCTCGTCCTCAAATTTGGGCCAGAGAACACCGGGCATATCGAGCAGATGAATACCGATTTCGGTGGGTATCCACTGCTTTGCAAGAGTGACACCCGGGCGGTTTTCCACCTTTGCCTTTTTTGCGCCCGCAAGTCTGTTGATAAGAGAGGATTTTCCGACGTTCGGAATACCGACAATCATAGCCTTTAATGCTCGGTTTTCCATACCCTTGTCCTTGTAACGCGCGAGCTTTTCGCTGAGCACCTCGCGCACGGCAGAGGATAGCTCGTCTATTCCTATTCCGTAGGACGAGTCGATAATAACCGTCTTCTCTCCGCGCGACTCGTAATACCTCGCCCATTTTAGAGATAATTCCGGGTTTGCAAGGGTCGCCTTGGTGATTACGGTAAGCTTTGGCTTGCCGCCTATTAAATTTTCCGTTTCCGGATTTTTTGAGCTGTAGGGGATTCTCGCATCGAGAAGCTCCAGTACAATATCCACTTGAGAAAGACATTCTTTAATGACTCTCTTGGTTTTTGCCATGTGGCCGGGAAACCACTGTATTGGATTTCTTGGCATAATAATGTCCTTTGAAAGTTGAAAGTTGAAAATTGAAAGTTGAAAGTTGAAAGTTGAAAATTGAAAATCGCGGTGGAGGGAACAACCCCTCCGTCACGCTGCGCGTGCCGCCTCCCCTTACACAGAGGGAGGGAACAACCCCTCCGTCACGCTGCGCGCGCCACCTCCCCTTACACAGAGGGAGGCTGTGTCAGTTTACCGTGCCGAATTTATCAAAGGGATAAAATCTTAAAATCACTTTTCCGAGAACGGAGTCGGTGCTGATTGTTCCGATTGCTCTTGAATCCTGAGATACGTTTCGGTGGTCGCCCATTACAAAAATCTCTCCTTCACCGACAATTTGGTTAATGTCGTATTTCATTCCCATACCGTCAATGAATACGTAATCCTCTTCAAGAAGAGAACCGTTGACGAAGACCTCACCGCTTTCCTTTACGACAATATGGTCGCCGGCGACGGCAATAACTCTCTTTACTATCGGCTTGTGAATATCGGTAGTGTAATCCTCGCAAACTATTATGTCACCTCGCTTCGGGGTGTAGAAAAGGTCGGAAATTATGAGATGCTCGCCCTCCTGCAGAGTGTTTTGCATCGAAGCTCCGTCAACCACTGTGTGTCTGAAAAAGAAGGTGGTAACTATCATAACGGCAAGCAGAGTAAAGACGAACAGCTCAACAAGGTCGAATCTTCCGTCTATTCTGCGGGGCTTCTTCGGGTCGTATTCGGGCATCTCCTCTTCAGCGAAATACTTGTCCGATATCTCGCTTTGAAGCTCCAGCTCACCGAGAGTGTACTGACCGTCGCCGTCAAGGTTTTCGTCGCTTTCGTAACTCTCCTCAGACTCGTCGGACATCTGCTCCGTCTCTTCAAGCTCGGTATCCGGAAACTCTTCGGTTTCCTCCTCGGGATAGCCTCTGTTTGCAAAAAGCTCGTCGGGGGGGATTATTCGCTCACCGACAAATTTTGTATCTGCATAATCATCTGCATCATCTAAATCCCAAGCAAATTGCTCGGAGGATATAACAAGCGCGGGCTCAAAATCCGAGAGTTCTTTATCTTTTGCTTCTGTCGGAGCAGCGGTATCTGCAGGCTCTTCTTCAGAGATGTCAGATGCCTCGGTTACCGAGCTTTCAGCATGATTTTCGGTGCATTCTTCGGCGCAGTCGTCTTTCGGATTTTTTTTCTGCGCTTCTTCGGAAACCGTTTTTTCTGCAATTTCCTCGGGCAGCGCCTCCTGATTTGAGCTCTCCGCGGGTGCTTCGGTTGTCTTTTTTGCAGATTTCCTCTTTGGCTTCGGCTTTTGCGCGGCATCCGCGGCCGAGTCCTCTTCCGCCTTTTCCGGAGATGCTTTTTTGCGTCTTGGTGCGGGCTTTTTCGGGCTCTCGGCAGAAGAATCCTCTTTGCCGTCTTTTATATTCTGTTGTGAATCGGTTGTTGTCTGCGTTTCGGCTTCGGGAAGTACCTCGCGGATTTCCGCCTCCGCATCTGCAAGCTTTTCGTTCTCGTTCACTAGAGTTTTCCTTTCGGATTTTTCGGCTGAATTTACAGTATATAATATTTTATCATATTTTAAATAAAATTTCAATGTATTTAATCACAATTTTGCGAAATAATTTTCCGCATTTCACTTCGCTTTTTACGAAAAAACAAAAAAATCAAAAAACTTTCACAAAAACACTTGATTTTTTTCGTGTAATGTGCTATTATAGATTACAACTGTGCGTAAATCGCTTTGCGCTTTTTTCGCAATCGGTTTACATCGGTATAATTCAGAACAGTCCTCTGCGCAGCTCCGCACGAATGTTCGTTGTTTAAGGAGGGCCTAAAATGGAAAAGATTCAGGCTTTTGTAAGTGAGCAGCTCAAAACTGAGGTTCCTCAGTTTGGCATTGGTGACGGTGTAAAGGTTTACATCCGCATCACCGAGGGTGAAAAACAGAGAATTCAGATGTTCGAGGGAACCGTTATCGCTAAGCATGGCGGCGGAATCTCCGAAACCTTCACCGTAAGACGTGTTTCTTATGGCGTAGGCGTTGAAAAGACATTCCCGATTCACTCTCCCAACGTTGACAAGATTGTAGTATTCCGTGAGGCGAAGGTTCGCCGTGCGAAGCTCTATTATCTTCGTTCAAGAGTCGGCAAAGCGGCTAAGGTTAAAGAGAAGGTTCAGTAATACCTTTTCAAAAAGGCAGTGCCTCTCGCACTGCCTTTAATCTTTATTATTCAATTTCATGCGCAAGAGCGCATTTCATGACCGCAGGTCATTTCAAGATTGCTCCGCAATCATTTTAAGCATTCGCGAGCGAATGCATTTCATCGGCGACTCTGTCGCCTTT
>JAZLAO010000052.1:0-2453 GCA_045613205.1 Eubacteriales bacterium
GGAAATTAAGGAAAAATCTCCCTACAAGCACACATTTGTTATTGAAAACTGCAACACCTATTGCGGATATATCCCCTCAAAGAAGGCGTTTGACCCCGAAAAAGACCATCTCTACGAAACCTCGCTCTGCTACCACAGCTGTCACGTGCCCGAGGCCGGCGAGATGCTTGTAAATACTGCGCTTAAGCTTGCAGACGAAATCAAATAAAATTATAGGAGTGTTTTTTGATATGAGAGCTGCTTTTTACGAATGCGACGTTACCCCACCGCTCGGATGCTTTATGTGGGGACATTATTCCTAGGTTTATGCCAAAACGGTTCACACAAGGCTCTATGCAAAAGCCGTCGTAATCGAAGACGGTGGCGAGACCGCTGCTATAGTTGTTATAGACAGCTGCGCTCTTCCTCCGGAAATACACGATATAGTTACCAAGCGAGTGTTTGAATATACGGGAATCCCCGCTGACAAAATTTGTATCGCTTCAAACCATGCGCACACGGGCGCTCCTGTTTTCGATAGCCCTGAAATTGGTTGTTATGCAGATGCCACGTACAAAGACGTATTCTTCCGCCTTTGCGCAGATGCGATAATTCTCGCATACCAGCGACTTGAAGAGGTGGAAATTAAGTTTGGTACCAGCATCGCGCCCGGTCTTGCCTTCACGAGAGATTTCGAGCTTGATAACGGAAAATACGTCTGTCACGGAAGAAATCGCGACAACGTTGTAAGAGCCCTTAACACGCCCGACGAGGAGCTTCCCGTTCTTATTTTCGAGCGCGCGACGGCAAGCCCGAGGGAGCAATAATTACATTTGCCTGCCATCAGGATACTGTAAATGAACAGATTAGAGGCTACAGTGGTGACTACGCCTCTATTCTCTCTCAAAAGCTCAAAGAAAAATACGGAAATGATTTCGTAAGCCTTTTCCTCATCGGAACCTGCGGTGACGTAAACCACGTAAATCCCGACAGAAATTTCGAAGTAACAAACTACAAGATAATCGGTACAAAGCTCGCGGAGTGCTACGAAAATTCCAAAGCTGCGGCAGTTCCTCTTACTGAGGGCGGTGTTGATGCGCGCAAGGAATTCGTTAGAATCGCGAGAAGAAGCGCCGACATCACCCTTGCGGCAGATGAAATTAAAAGTCTTGCCGAGAGAAAGTTCTCTATGAGACTCCGCAATATGCTTTATTACGTATCCCGTAAGGAACCCGAATACACCGATCTTGCAGTTCAGTGTATAAAAATCGGTGACATTCTTATTGTTTGCTTGCCGGGTGAAATTTACACAGAATTCGGCAGACAGATTAAGAAAAACTCACCTTTTAAGAATACTATAGTTGTAGAAAACTGCAATACTTATTGCGGATATATTCCTACAAAAGAGGTATTTGATCCCGAGCATGACGACCTTTACGAAACCTCACTCTGCTATCATAGCTGCCACGTACCCGAGGCCGGTGATATTTTGGTTGAAAACGCGCTTCGAATTGCAAAGGAACTTAAGAAAAACTAATTAATTAAGTAATTTTACACCTTTTATTGACATCATACCTCTTTTGTGGTAAAATATTTTGTGGCAATAAAAATGGGGTGTTGCCGTTGGCAACACCCCATCGTAATATATTCGGTATATTAAAGCGCCTTAACTATAGCTTCGGTATCCTGAGCGATAACGAGCTCTTCGTTCGTAGGAATCATATAAACCTGAACCTTTGAATCATCAGCCGAAATCTTTACGGGATCGCCCGAGTGACCGAAATTGTTTCTCTCCTTGTCAATCTTAACACCGAGATATTCAAGTCCGGAAAGCGCAAGCTCACGAATGTAAGGAGCATGCTCACCGATACCTGCGGTAAATACGATAGCGTCAAGACCGCCCATAGATGCGGAATAAGCGCCGATAAATCTCTTTATCTGGTAGCAAAGCATATCGTAAGTGAGCTTTGCTCTCTCGTTGCCTTCCTTCATTGCGCGCTCAACGTCACGGGAGTCGGAGCTAACGCCGCTGATACCCTCAAAACCGCACTTCTTGTTCATGTAGGTTTCCATTTCCTTGGGAGTATAGCCCTTCTTTTCCATGATGAAAGGAACTATAGCGGGGTCGATAGAACCGCATCTCGTACCCATCATGATACCGTCAAGAGGAGTGAATCCCATCGAGGTATCAACACATTTACCGTCCTTAACAGCGGTTATGGAAGAGCCGTTTCCGATATGGCAGGTAACGATCTTTGTTCCCTCAGCCTTGCCGCCCATGAGCTTAATCATCTCACCGCTAACGTATCTGTGGCTGGTGCCGTGAGCGCCGTATCTACGTACTCCGTAATCCTCGTACATATCGTAGGAAACTGCGTACATATACACTTCCTTAGCCATTGTCTGATGGAACGCGGTATCAAATACGAGAACCTGGGGAGTATCGGGCATTACAGCCGTGCAACCCTTGATAC
>JAZLAO010000053.1:0-11377 GCA_045613205.1 Eubacteriales bacterium
GTAGAAGTACCGACTTTAATAACGATTTTCATAATATATTAATCATCCTCTTTAATAAATTTTGTGTAAGCTCTGTATGAAAGAGCGGCAAACAAAGCGCCGAGCGCAGCGACTATAAGCCAGGAGAGTATCGTGGCTCTCCAACCGAATTTTTCCGAAACGATAGCCATTCCGTACATTGATACGGCAGCGCCGACGTATACGAAAGCGTTGCAGAATCCGCTTGTGGTAGCAGCCTTCCCGTGCTTTGCAAAGCGCGCCGGCAGACAGGAAATAAAAAGAAAATTACAGCCGTGCATACAAGCGCATACAGTGCAGGCGATAATAAGACAAATGAATCGTGCTACGATAGCTTTAGAGGTTATCAAAAGCATCATAGGGAGTGTGAGAAGCATGGTAACTGCGAAAAGAATAAAGGAGCCGCGAGCCTCGTTTTTGAAGAGCTTGGTTTTGTGGAGCGCAGTAATTATCATAATCGAGAGAATTGAAAAAATAGGAAGAGATACCGAAACGAGTATAGATTCAGATGCCTCGCGTTCAAATGCTTCGGAATAAAGTGTTGGAAGCCAGCTTTCGATGCCATCTCTCAAAAATCCCATCATTATGGTGCATACGAATATCGGGATAATACCTGCGCGGAGAAGGAGTGAAAAGTAATTCTGTTCATCGGACTTAGCGCCCGCACTTTTTATCTTTTTCATAGGCGCTTTTACCGTGTCGCTTGGCAAAACCAGAACGAGAGATATTATAAATATTACCATTGCCAAAAGTGCAAGAGCGGTTGATGTGAAAAATGCCGTTTCCCAATCGAACTTTTCAAGGCAGACGGGAACGTAAAGGTAAAGAATAATCGTCGCTACGTGACCGGCTGAGGTTACTATAAGATTTGATTTTACGAAATCGTCGTGTTCAAGGTTGTCGGAAAGTATTCTGACTATCGGTGGCCAGAGCATTGCCTGCGCGAATCCGTTTAGCGCCCATATGGGAATCATGGCGTAGCCGTTTGGCATAAGCGGCATAAGACCATTTGCTACGGCAGTCATTGCAAGTCCGAAGTTAATAAGGTAGCTGGGTTTTATCTTGTCACCCAGATAACCGCTTATTAGCTGTCCGATTCCGTAACATATAAAAAGCCCCATTCCGATAAATCCGCCCTCAACCTTGTTGATTACGGCATCACTTATCATTCCCGCCATTACGGCAGCAAAATCCTTGCGCGAAAAATAGCTTACGGAATAAACCATCGAGCAAAGCATGACTACGAAAGATTTTGTGTTTCTAGGCTGTAAAGTTCTCATTGTAACATGCCCTCGGCAAAGTATTTTATAATTATAAACAATTGTAGCACAATACGTCGGAAATTTCAAGTATTTTCTTAGTTATGATCTTGCTTTTTTCGCATATCAAGAGGGGATATTCCGTAATACTCTTTAAATTCGGCACTGAAATGCGCTTGTGACGAATATCCCGAATTTTCGGCAACGTCAAGCATTGGGAGCGAGGTTGCTATAATCAGCCTTCTCGCATAACGAAGCTTTGTTTGTTTTAAATATTGTTTGTAGGCTTTGCCTGTGTATTCTCTAAATTTTGTACAGAAATATTGCGGGTTTAACGGTATTGTTTTTGCGACCTCGGAGAGTGTTGGATTTTCCTTGAAATGAGCGTGTATATACATAACCGCCTTTTGTATATCCTTATCAAATCCGTTGGAAAAGAGGGGATGTGTATTTTCTCTTTTTTCGTCCTTTATGAGTATAAGCAGAATGCTTTCGAGTATTCTCGTCTGTATATCCGGTGCGCTTTTTTCATCTTCCTGCTCCGCCATAACGGATACAAGTTTCACTATTTGTTCAAAATTCTTTTTTTGAGGCAGATATACGTTTTTTGAAGTGCTCGCAATTCGTTCAAGTATGTCACTTGCAACCGCCTCGTTTGTGAACTGTATGTTGTAAAGCTCAAAACCGTCGCAAAAAGAATATTCGTGAAAATCCGCGGGAGAGAGAAAGAAAACGATTCCGCGAGCGGCGTCGTAGTCCTTTCCATTAAGGACCGTTTTCGTTTTTCCGTCAACGATTATTTCAAGCTCGTAAAAGTCGTGACAGTGAAGAGTGGAACCGGGAAAATTCTTACTTCTCCTCACGCTTATATTTGCGTTTTTGTTAAACTCGCTTGCCGCAAGCCTGGCTTTTGCGCACATATAACCCTCCAAAGATTGATAACTTATTTTATCATAAATTTGTAAAAAATTCAACAAACTTCATATAAAAATGAAATTATTTATAAAAACACTGAAGTATTGTAAAGAAAATGGAGCCGAAAAGTGCTAATATATAATAAAAAACTCAGGATAGGAGAAAAAATATGCTGCACGAATGGAAATCGTCATCTGTCATTACCAAGTATGAAAAACCCGTTTTAACACCCGCTGATATTCCGTATAAGGCTTCTCTCGTTTTTAATGCGGGAGTTACGAAATTTAACGGAAAGTACGTAATGGCTTTCAGAAACGATTACGGTGACTATGATTTTGAAAAATACAAGTGGGATCCGAGCGGAATCAACGTCGGAATCGCGACAAGTGACGACGGAATAAATTGGATTCCCGAAAAACAGCCGTGGTTTGAGCTTTGCGACGGAGAGATTCTTCACGGATACGATCCGCGCCTTACCGTGATAGACGGAGTATGCTATATCTGCCTCGCAGTAGATACAAAGCACGGACTTCGCGGCGGAATAATGAAAACCGAGGATTTCGTGAACTACGAAATGATAAGTATGTCCGTTCCCGATAACAGAAATATGGTTCTTTTCCCCGAGAAAATAGGCGGCAGATACGTAAGACTTGAAAGACCTATGCCCGTATACTCGCTTAATATGGTCGACAGATTCGATATGTGGCTTTCCGAGTCGCCCGACCTTGAGTTCTGGGGTAAATCAAGGCTTGTTATGGCTGTTGAGGACGTACCGTTCGCAAACAATAAAATAGGTCCTGCGGCGCCCCCCATTAAAACAGAAAAGGGCTGGCTCACCACCTTCCACGCTGTTGAGCTTGATACAACCCGCGGCAAAAACGGATGGGAGCAGAAATGGCAGAAAATGTACTACGGCGGTATAGCGCTTCTTGACCTTGAGGATCCATCAAAGGTTATCGGAATGTCAAAAACTCCGCTTCTTGCGCCCGAGCTGCATCACGAATGTAATGTGGGATACAGAACACACGTTATTTTCCCGGGTGGCATGATACTCGAACCTGACGGAGAAGTGAAGATATACTACGGTGCGGCAGATACCGTTGAGTGCCTCGCTACCGCAAACGTAGATGACCTCATAAAACTTTGTACGGAGAAAAGATGATAAAAACAGAATTTGAGCGTTGGTGCCACACGGTGACTGACAGTGCAATTTGCGAAGAACTTGAAAAACTTAAAAATAGCTCCGCAGAGCTTGAGGATGCCTTTTACCGACATCTTGAGTTTGGAACGGGCGGACTTAGGGGAGTTCTCGGTGCGGGAACCAACCGCATGAATATATACAGTGTCAGACGGGCAAGCATCGGACTTGCAAAATACCTGCTCCAAAACGGCGGTAAGCGCATAGCTATTGGATATGACACAAGGATAAACAGCAAGCTTTTTGCTGATACCGCAGCGGTGGCTTTTGCTTCTTTGGGCATAGAAGTTCTTGTGTATTCCTCGCCTCTTCCGACCCCGATGCTATCTTTTGCGATTCGAGTACTCGCTTGTGATGCGGGCGTTATGATAACGGCGTCCCACAATCCCTCAAAGTATAACGGCTATAAGGTTTACGGCTCCGACGGATGCCAGATTACCGATACCGCAGCGGCAGCAATCCTATCAGAAATCTCCTCAGTCGATTATTTTGAGGAGCTTTCGGATTCATTTGAAAGTCTCGAAAACAAGGGCAAAATAAGATTTATTGACGACTCTATACTTGATAGCTTCATTGAAAAGGTAAGAGAAAAATCACAACTTTTCGGTGAGGAGCAGGATAAGAGTATAAGGATTACCTATACCCCCTTAAACGGAACGGGTTGCGTTCCCATCGTGAAAATTCTTCGGGAAAGCGGATATGAAAACATTGAAGTGGTCAAGGAGCAGGCAATGCCCGACGGAAATTTCCCGACCTGTCCGTATCCGAACCCCGAAATCCCCGAAGCGATTGCCTTGGGACTTGAGTATGCGAAAAAATATGACTCGGATGTTTTGCTTGCTACAGATCCGGACTCGGACAGAGTGGGAGTAGCGGTAAAATATAACGGCGTCTATAAGCTTCTTACGGGAAACGAGGTAGGAATTCTTCTTTTGAATTACATATGCGAACAAAGGAAAAAGCATAATAAAATGCCCGAAAATCCCGTTGCCGTAAAAACTATAGTAACTACTGACCTTAGTAAATCTATTGCCCGAAAATACGGAGTAAAGGTTGTCGACGTGCTTACGGGATTTAAGTATATCGGTGAAGAGATAGGCAGGCTCGAAGCAACGAACAGGAGCGAAAACTTCATTTTCGGCTTTGAAGAGAGCTGCGGTTACCTTGGCGGTGATTACGTAAGGGATAAGGATGGTGTATACGCGGCATTTTTAGTGACCGAAATGGCAGCGTACTACAGAAATCAGGGAATTACTCTCTCTGATAAGCTGAATTCCATATATTTCGAGCACGGCTATTCGAAAAGCTCACTATATTCCTATTCATTTGAGGGGGCTTCGGGATATGAAAAGATGCAAAAGGTGATGACGAAATTCCGAGGTGGCATAGCGTCATTTGACGGAATCTCCGTCGTAAAAACCGAAGACTATATAAACGGCCTCGGTGGACTGCCAAAATCGAACGTAATCAAATTCTTTCTTGAAAATTCAGCAAGCATCGTAGTCCGCCCGTCAGGCACCGAGCCGAAGTTAAAAATATATTTGTCGGTAACCGCAGAATGTGAAAAGCAAGCGGGTAAGTTAACCGAAAAATTAAGGTTCTTTGCCGAAAAAATTATTTGTGAATAAAAAGCACCTTTCACTAGGCGCGCTTTACGCACTCCAAACGAGAGTATAACTGTGACTCCGGTAAACATTCATCGGTTGTATTCCGCTTTGAGATAAACGGAAAAGTGTGTTTTCCTCGGTGAGCTAGGAAGGCAGGGAAGAGCTTGAGCATGTTCCGCGCGAGCTTATCAAATCGGATTGCCTTCAGATGTAGCACCGCGGACAAAATGGTGTCGAAAAAAAGCGTTTACGAAGCAATAGCTCCAAAATATGCAATGCGGTGTAAACCTGAGTGGATGTTAAATTAACTACACGTAGATTATAAAATCACCCGAATTAGAAAATACTAACTCGGGTGATGTTTTATGTTTAGAGTAAACAGTGAAGCAAAGAAAAGAGTTTGCTTTTTTGCATTGGGCGGGATAGGTTACGGAATAATAGAGCTTATTTGGCGCGGATATACTCATTGGACTATGATTTTAGCGGGCGGTATATGCTTTGTTATCTTTTCCGAAATAGCGAAAAAGTTCAAGAATAAGCCGCTTTTATATAAGGTTGCGCTTGCCGCCCTCGGTGTTACTGCTGTCGAGTTCGTGTTCGGTGTAGTGTTTAATTTGATTTTTAAAATGAACGTTTGGGATTACAGTAATATGCCGTTTAACGTCTTCGGTCAGATATGCCCAATCTTTACGGCTGCGTGGGCGGTTGTTGCTATCGTTTTTATTCCCTTGGCCGATATGCTTAACACGGTTATTGCGGGGAAGCAGGAGCGATAACTAAACTTCTTCAAAGGTTGTTTTATTCGCACTTATTTTCCCGTTTTCCAAATAAATTCTTTTATGTGTTCACCGGTTATTTTTATTTGTTCTTCCGCGCTTATAAGAGGAGTTCCGTCACCGTCCTGTTCACCGTACATTCCAAAGTATGCGTGACATCCGCCTTCAATTTTCATTTCGGTGAAATTGGTGGGAAGATTTTTACGGTATTTTTCATATTTATCTTTATTCATTACCTTGTCTTCGCTGCCGAATATCGAAAGCACACCGAGCGAAGTCTCTGAAAGATTTGCCGTGGAATATGAGCCGAGCAAAACAAGTCCGCGAAAATCCTCTGTGTGCTTTGAAAGATAGGATGCCGCCATAGAACCACCGAGCGAATGTCCGCCTATGTACCAATGCTCTATGTTAGGGAAACGCTCGCGGATGCCGTCAGCGGCATTTATATCAAGCACTGCAAGATTAAAAGGCATTTCTACGAGAATGCAAAATATTCCTTTGGATGAAAGCTCAAGCATTAGAGGCTCGTATGCTATATACTCAACCTTCCCGCCGGGGTAAAATATAAATCCTGTGGTTGCATTAGCTTCACCGTATGCTACGGCACCGTCGTAAAGCTCAGTCTTTGTTGCATTGTTTTGCAGGGCAAAGGTCTTTATTGCATCTGTATCCGCGCGGTAGTAGTCCGAAACGTACAGTGCGAATGCGCCAACGATGAGTGTAATTGCAGATATTACCGCAATAATACAAATTATTAATTTTTTGCTTTTTAATGCTTTCAATTTGAATACTCCGTTTATGCAAAATTAAGATAAATTCAATTATGCTATATTAATTATATTATAATTTATGCGCAAAGTCAATAACGGTGAGCTATCGGCAACCAACAAGAAGCACCTGCCGCGTGGGCAGGTGCTAGCAAGGTATTCGCCCCGGGTGGCGAAGATTCTCACGCCCTACGTCTTACAAGCGAGCTTGCAGAACTTCGGGCGGAGAATGCGAACTTACTCGCTTGCGAAAGCAAGCGATAAGTCGAATCGAAGGCTATCCACAGCCAACAAAAAGCACCTACCGCGAGGGTAGGTGCAAGCAAGGTATTCGCCCCGGGTGGCGAAGATTCTCACGCCCTACGTCTTACAAGCGAGCTTGCAGAACTTCGGGCGGAGAATACGAACTTACTCGCTTGCGAAAGCAAGCGATAAGTTGAATCGAAGGCTATCCACAGCCAACAAAAAGCACCTACCGCGAGGGCAGGTGCTTTTTGTTGGCAGGGGTAGCAAGATTCGAACTTACGAATAAAGGAGTCAAAGTCCTTTGCCTTACCGCTTGGCGATACCCCTGAATGATATGAAATTTTGGAATCTTGCATGGAAGCAAGGTATTGCTACACGGGGAAAAGTTTGAGAAAAACGTCCCGCATATAATCTCGGGGAACGCTAGCATGCCGTGTTACGCAAGATACCGCATGTGCGGTATGCGAACTTACGAATAAAGGAGTCAAAGTCCTTTGCCTTACCGCTTGGCGATACCCCTATTTAACTCGACCATACGATTATAACATAAATAGCAAAAGATGTCAAGAGATATAATTTTGTTTTTTCGCTTTTTGCTTATAATTTGTTCTTTTGCGTTTTATGTTAACTGTTTTTGCGGTGTACTTGCGAAAAATAAGGAAAGACTGAGTCGCGGAGTAAAAGAACCGCACGAAGTGCGGTGAAGCTGGATATCGCTACGCGGGGAAAAGTTTTCAAAAAACGTTCCGACACATTGGGAAGGGAAGAGAGATGCTCCGCGTTACGCGAGATACCGCGGAAGCTGAGTGCCTCGATGTGAAGTAAGTGCCTGCGGTATGCGGCACAGCGAACGGCTTCGCCGCGCTGTTGCCGTACAGCTTCCGCACCAAACAAAAATACCGACCTTGATGGTCGGTATTTTTGTTTGGTGGGGGAAGCTGGATTCGGACCAGCGAAGTCAGTGACAACAGATTTACAGTCTGCCCCCTTTGGCCGCTCGGGAATTCCCCCCCGTTATGGAGCTGGTGATCGGAGTCGAACCAACAACCTGCTGATTACAAATCAGCTGCTCTGCCATTGAGCCACACCAGCACTCGTGACGCATTATATTATAGCAGAATGCGAAACGTTTGTCAATAGGTTTTTAAAATATTTTTTCGTTTTTTGCTTTTCGGCACAACGGTTTATTTATTCATCTTCTTTTTAATGTAATCCATATAAACAGCCCAGTCTTCACGTGCGAGATAATGATTGCCGTGGCGGATATGATAGCAAGTATCACCCTCGTCGAGCACTGTCTTCGCCTTAGGTATCTCTCCGTTATGTATAAGACCTGAAAGCCCATAAAGCTTATAGGCTTCGTTTGCCATATATGCCGAGAGAAATTCGCTTGTGGGGTCTGCTTTTATGTCGCCCTCTGCAGAACCTATAATAAGATGCCTTGGGGCGACAAGAGAGGTGAGAAAATTCTGATCTATAGGCAGAGTTTCCTCACAAGATGCAAATTTTGCATACTTTTTCGAAAACCAAAATCCGTAAACGTTGGTGATAGCGGCTATATTTTCTCCGACTTTTCCTCGAATTATTGCAGCTCCGGCGCAACCCGAATTGTTGGATATTACGTATTTAAATCTCGTGTCAAACGCACCCACAAGTAGCGCCGTCTTTCCAAGTCTTGAATGTCCTACGACGGCAATGTTTTCCTTGTCAATCTCGGGAAGAGTCACGACGTAATCCATAACTGTCATAGCCGCCCAAGCCCACATTGCAATTTTGCCGGGGGCGGTGAGCGTTCTTCTCTTAGGTGAAAGAAGCTTTGCTGCCTTGTCCTTGAAGTTGTCATTATCTGCGGTTACGTCTTGATAACAGAAGGAAAAACAAGCAAATCCGCTGTCGGCAATTTCCTCGGAAGGCATAAATTTATCGGGAACGTCAGGGCGGAAGGCTATATGTACAAAAGCAGGAAGCGGCTTATCGGAATTTGGAATAACCGCGCGGACGGGGAAGGAAAACTCAGTTCCGTCAACGGTTACGGTGAATTTGAAGGTCATAAGAGGAGCTCTGCCTGCGCAGAATTTGACGTCGCGGCTAATTAGGTCTACGCGCATGTGCTCCGGTTTTTCGGGTATATATCCGTAAACGTATTCCTGAATCAGCTTTTTCAACTCTTCGCGATGAGCATCAAATTCTTCTGGAGTGGTAATTCTTTTTCCGTTTTTTGCAACAAGCGCATCTGGTATGTTGCGCACCTTTATCATCTTGTCAATAGCGTTCATAGAAATTCCGCCTCGCTTTTTAAAATACAGTTTATTATAACCCTTTTCTAAAAAAATGTCAACATCTTTGACAAATGGAGAAAATAGTGCTACAATATATAAAAAAGCATTTACAATCTGTTTGAAAGGAGGCGGGATTAAGTGAAAATGTATTTGCCCGAAAAGGTGGAATTTCTTATCTCACGGTTGAATAAAGCAGGGCACAGGGCGGATGTTGTAGGCGGATGCGTCAGGGATTTTCTTCTCGGGAAGAAGCCGGGCGACTATGATATGACCACCGATGCAACTCCGGACGAGATGCGCAACGTATTTTCGGATTTAAGAACGCTGGATACGGGTATAAAGCACGGAACGCTGACAGTAATAATTGATTCCGAGCCCTTTGAAATAACAACCTATCGGCTTGACGGTGAGTATACAGATAACAGGCATCCGGATTCCGTATCCTTTACTCGAAAGCTGTCCGAGGACCTTTCACGCAGGGATTTTACCGTCAACGCTATGTCTTATAACACAACCGACGGATTTTGCGACCTCTTTGGCGGAAGACGTGACCTAGCTTCAAAAATAATCCGCGCTGTAGGTGACCCTGTGCGACGCTTTACCGAGGATGCCCTAAGAATTATGCGCGCTCTTCGCTTTGCTTCCACTCTTGATTTTGATATTGAAGAGAAAACCGCTGACGCAATATTTAAAACCAAGCATCTGCTTAAAAACGTCTCTAAAGAGCGTATATATACCGAATGGAAAAAGCTGATATCCGGTATGGGCGCATATCGTATACTTCAAAAATATTATTCGGTAATAGCAGAGGTTATTCCCGAGCTTTCCGAGCTTAAACTGCGCGAGGAAAATCTCTTTTTCTCCGCTGACGGAGTAACGCGTGAGCTTTTGCTTTTTGCTGCTACACACAATATGTTTCCTGAAAAACAATTTCTCTCGGCTATGTCAAACCTTAAATGCGATAATAAGCATAAAAAACACGGTGAGACAGTTCTTCGTGCCTTAAATGAAAAAACAGATACCGAGATAGCTCTCCGCGTTTTGCTTGTAAAGGTGGGGGAGGAAGCAACCCGCGGTGTAATTAACCTAAAAATTGCAATGGGAACGTCGGATATATCCGATATGCAGTTGCTTGACAGACTTATTTCGCTGGGTGTTTGCTTCCGAGTATCCGATATGAAGATAAACGGAAACGATATTGCCGCGCTCGGCATTAGCGGAAAGGCTATCGGTGAGGTGCTTGAAAAATTGATTTTCGCAATTGCCGAGGGCAGAGTGGAAAACGAGCGGGAAGCTTTACTTTCAGCGGTCGCAAAGTTCTTCTGATTTCATAGTATAATATTGAAAGCCCAAAATGGCTTTCAATAAACAATCAGAAGAAGCGACATATGAATGACAGTACGAAAATCGACCTTTTAGGCGATGTTTTTGAACTTTTCTCCTTAGGCAACGAAGAAGAAATTGACCAAAAAATCAAGGCTTGCAGAGAGGGAGCCTATGTGCTTCTCGCTCCGAGTCTTACGGCAGATTTTAAACTTCGCATGTATACTAAAAACGAAGAGAAATCTCGAGAATATTATGCCGCCGCTTTGATTGCAGCGGCTTTTTTAATCAAGAAAAGAGGACTTCCGCTTTCGGACATTTTATTTGAAACTCCGTGCGGAAATATTGAAGTTTTTTACACGGGCAGAGGTGCTTTGAAAATTGAGGTAGACAAATGTAAACACTTGTTGTCTTCACAAACTGTATGCGCAGGCTGCGTGGCGAAATATAACGATTTTTTTATAACGAAAAGGATAAGAGCTGTTCACACGGATGATATAAGTCTTTTTTCAAAATCAAATCTTCCTGAATTCGCTATATGTGACTTGGAATTTCCCGTGTCGGTGATTTTATCATCAAATGAAGAGCGTGAAGTGAAAATGCACCCCTACAGTGACTTTTGCGGTGAGTTCACCTCAAATCTTTTGCTTTGGTGCTGTGCGGCATTTAATGAGAGAATGCTATATCACAGCTCTGCTTCAAAATTTCAGGTGTCGGAATACGGTGCAATCCTTGAAGTCACACCGTCCTCTGTTACGGTGGAGATTGAACCGATTATTTTGTAGCTATTGCATTTTATTTATTGACTATGGCGTCGGTATGTGATAAAATACTAGTATTGACTGAGGCTAGCCGTAAGAGAATCGAACACATAAGGTTTTAAAAGATAGATTTTCCCATATACATCACCTAAATTTTCTTAAATATCCGCATATTTCTCTAAAATTTTGGCTCGTCTATGAAAAAATCTATTCTTTTAAAACTGCTTC
>JAZLAO010000054.1:0-20071 GCA_045613205.1 Eubacteriales bacterium
GGAGCGTCCGGATTAAGTCCGCGTTCCATTCTGACCTCGTCGAGTCCGACGTGGAATGAGGTTATGCCGTTCGGAGCAAGATATTTATTGATAATGGTATCGTATATATCGAAGAGAATCTCGTATGTTTTCGGGGAGGAAACGCAGAATCCGACTCTGCTTCTTTTTCCGTTTACGATAGGTGCGGTTTCGGGATACATTCTCGGAATCAGGGTGTTGTGACCGAGGCTGTTCCAAAGCGGGAAGACCTCGACGCCCTTGGATTTTCCGTATTTTATGAGCTCGCCAAGATAGTCATCCTTTGCCATCGGCGGCATATCAACGACTTCGTTCACCCAACCGCCTTTTTTGGGAGAGTAATATTTTTTCTTTACGTGGGTTTTGAGAAGGGGATATTTAGGCACGGAAACGTACATATATTCGCTTATTTCGTTGTCATACTGCATATTCCAACATCCGTAGAGTGAGACGTTTAGCTTATTGAACTTCATTGACGCCATATTGTCAACTACAGCTTTCCAATCGTCAAGCGTCATGAGGTTAGAGCCGAAACGGGTTTCAAAGAAAAGTCCGCGAGATTTAAGGTCGGGGAAGTCAATAACCGTCATTTCGGGAACGAGAATTTCATTGTTTTCCACCTTTACAGTCTGCAAGAAGGTGTCAACCGCGTAATAAAGTCCCGCTTCACCGTAACCGATAATGGATATATTATCAGAGGTAACCTCGATTTTATATGCTTGCTCGAAATTTTTCGTAACCTCGTTGGGTATGTTATCGGATATCTCAAGTTTTATTTCAATTTTGCCCGAAGCATCCTTTGCGTTTGTATATATAATAGAAGAAAGTCCGTCGTATAAAGCGAGCAGGGCATTGTTTGAAAGCTCACCTTTTAGTTTGTCAAATTTCACGGTAAAATCCGCTTTACCTACTGTTCCGATAACCAGCTTTTTACCGTTTGCTTCTATTTTTTTTACGATGGGTTTTATCGAAGTAAACTGATTCATTTTTTCCAAACCTCCTCTGGCATTTGCGCATATTCCAGCGCTCAATATATAATACCATTTTATTATATATAAGTCAATAGTTTTCGAAAGAATAAGCAGTGCAAAATCTTAGTTTCGCACTGCTTAAATCATCATTATATTAAATAGAACCTACGATGTAGGGAGCCATATCAGCTCTCTCCTGAGCAAGTCTTTCAGCCTCAGCTGCTTCCTCAGCCTCGCGAGCTGCTCTTTCTTCAGCTTCTCTTGCCGCTCTTTCAGCCTTTTCTATTTCCTCGGTGATAGCGCGTATAGAAAGAGAAAGCTTTCTGTTCTCGTCGTCAATCTCAACGATCTTAACGTCAACTACCTGACCAACGGTAAGAACGTCAGCGGGGGAGTTGATTCTCTGAGTAGAAATTCTCGAGATGTGGATAAGTCCGTCAACGTCCTCGTAAACCTCAGCAAATGCACCGAAGGGCATAAGAGAAACTATCTTAGCGGGAACTATATCGCCAACCTGATATTTCTGAGTGAACTGGAACCAAGTATCCATTTCCTGAGTCTTGTAGCCGAGAGAAATTCTCTTCTTCTCAACGTCAAGCTCTTTGATAAATACGTCGATTTCCTGTCCTACGGAAACAACCTGTGAGGGATGCTTGATTCTCTTGTAGGAAAGCTCGGTGTTGTGAACCATACCGTCAACACCGCCGATATCAACGAACGCACCGTAAGAAGCAAGGTTCTTAACCTTACCCATATAATGCTTGCCAACCTCAAGGGTTGCCCAAATAGCTTCCTCAGCTGCCTTCTTTTCAGCAACAAGGATAACCTTGATAGAGCCGAGAGCTCTCTTCTTTACTGTGTCAAACTCAAGAAGCTTGATTCTCTGTACAGTGCCGAGAAGAGTAGCAAGGTCACCGCCCTTAGCAACACCGGTCTGTGATGCGGGTACAAATACAGTGTTTGCACCAACGGTAACAATAACACCGCCCTTAATAACCGAGGTAACCTTACCCTCGAGGATTTCGCCGTTGTCATAAGCTTCCTTAAGAACGACCCAGCTGTTGTCCGCGTCAACTCTCTTCTTCGAAAGACGGGCGATACCTTCGCTATCCTTTACCTGAATAACGAATACGTCGATTTCATCTCCAACCTTAAACATCTCGGAGAGGTCAGCGGTGGGATCATCGGTGATCTGCTCTTTAGCAAGCACGCCGGTAACTTTTGTTCCGAGATCGAGTTTTATCTCATTCTTGCCGATTGTAACGACTGTACCGGTAACTGTTTCTCCTGTATGTAAAGTTTTGAGTGAGTCTTCCAACATTGAATTGAAGTCAATTGTGTTTTCCATTTCTTTTAAAACCTCCATTATTATACCGTCAGGTGTGGAAGCCCCTGCGGTTATTCCTACGCTTTTCGCGCTGTCAGGAAAATCAGTATTAGTAAGCTCTGTTACGGATTCAATCCATAACGTATTCGAACATTCGGCTCTGCACAAATCGTATAGCTTTGCGGTGTTTGAGCTGCATCGTCCGCCGATAACTATCATTGCATCGGAATTTTTCGCAATAGATACTGCTTCATTCTGTCGATTTTCAGTGACACTACATATTGTATCAAAAAAAATTGAATTTGTATATAGTTTTTGAAAAAAAATTTTAATATTTTTAAATTCTTTTAAATTTTGTGTCGTTTGTGAACACACAACCGGGATTTTTCCGTCAATTTTAATACGGAGCAACTCTTCAAGGGTAGAAAACGTATATTTTTCCCCGTGCGCGTAGCTGATAATGCCTATCGCCTCCGGATGATTCGGGTCGCAATAGAGCAGGAACACCGTAGTATCATCGGTGTTTTCATCTGCTATATGATGAATCTTTTTTACATAAGGACAGGTCATATCGATTATATTAAGATTACTGTGACACCTCTCAAGATTTAAAAGGTACTCATTGTCATCTTTAGTAATTCCATGAGTTCTTATAACGAGGTATATTTCGCTTTCGCTATTTTCGGATAGGAGTGCCGGCAGCTCTGAAATCGCAACGCTTCTGACACCGCGGCTCTCAAGCTCTTCATTATATATTCTGTTATGAATAAGACTGCCGAGCGTATAGATTTTGGCGTTTTTCTTCTCTTTAAGAAGAGCGTTTACAGATACGTCAGCGCGTCTGACACCCGGGCAAAATCCTGCGTGTTTTGAGAGAGTTACCTTCAATCCTCGTTCTCCTCACTTTTCGGTGCGGGAAGCGCCGTATATCCACCAAGCTTTAAAATTTCACCGAAAATCTTATCGGTAGCGCGTTTATACTCGTCGCTGCCTCCGTTGATAAAATCTAACTCAGCGTATTTTATAGGTTTGCCAAAGATAATTCGTATTTTTCTCAAAAATGCGTATTTATTGTTTTTAACCTTGATAAACACAGGCAGAACGTCGCTTTCTGATTTGTAAGCAATCATAGCCGCACCGTTTTTTGTAGAAGTGGTTGACGGGTCAAGACCGGGATATCTGTGTCCCTGGGGAAAAATTGCTACGTTGTGTCCGGCTTTAGCGAGGTTTATCGTAGTCTTTATTGCGGCAACGTCTCTGCCGCCTCTGTCAAGCTTGACTGCGCCGAGCTTCTTAATCAACCAACCGAGAACGGGAACGGAGAACAGCTCTTTTTTTGCCACGAATCTGATTTCTCTCGGATAAACTGAGCCAATCATTATTACGTCCTTTGCGGCAATATGGTTCGAGCAGATGACGAAGTTTTTATTCTCCGGTATATTTTCAAGTCCCACAGCCTCAATGCGCTGAAAGAATCGGATAATCGGTGCAAGCCAAGGATATAGCTTCATATAAAAGTTTTTTTTGCGCTTCTTTACAATTTTTATAATTGCCTTTGCCGTTCCGTTGAGGTCGAGCTTTGAATTATCAAGGAAAACCGCATCCTCCGCGGGAACGCAGGGAGCTATTGCTCTCGTAGAATCGTTCTTGTCACGCTCTACCATTTCTGTGTAGACCTGCTCGTAGGTAACGGTCTGTCCCTTTGCAATAAGCTCATCGTATCTTCTTTTAGCGCGAGCCTCAGGAGAAGCAGTAAGGAAAATTTTAACCTCGGCATAGGGTAGGATAACAGTGCCTATATCACGACCGTCCATAATTACACTGTTATTTCTGGCAATATTTCTTTGCATGCCTAGAAGGTACTCACGCACCTCTTTTATAGCACTGACAGTAGATGCCGCCATAGATATTTCGGGTGTTCTTATGCTGTCACCTACGTCCTCACCGTCAAGAAGTATTATCTGCTTGCCGTCGATAAACTTAAGCTCGACATTTATGTTTTTAAGCTCGGAGACAACAGATTCGTTATCCGACGCAGAGATATTGTTTTTGAGCATATGAAGCGCAATTGTTCTGTAAAGCGCTCCGGTATCAACGTAAATTATACCGAGTTTTTTTGCAACCTCTTTTGCTACGCTGGATTTACCTGCGCCGCCAGGGCCGTCAACAGCTATTCTTATCATATTTACCTCTTTGTTTTATATATTTTCTGCCGCACTTTTTCCTGCGAGATAAGCGGTTGAGAATGCAATCTGGAGATTAAAGCCTCCGGTATACGCATCGACGTCTATAATTTCACCTGCAAAGTACAAGCCGGGAACTATCTTTGATTGCATATCCTTTGGCGAAATATCTTTAACGTCAACACCGCCCGAGGTTATTATGGCTTCTTCAATAGGGCGGTATTTTAAAAGCGGAATTTCAAAATTTTTGAGGGTATTAAGGATTTTTTTGCGTTCTTCTTTCGTTATTGAATTAACCTTTTTTCGCTCGTCAATTCCGGTAATGTCAATAAACGGCTCAATCATTTTCGCAGGCAAAAGGTCACCGAGTGAATTCCGAAAATCCTTGTTACTTTTTGCCGAAAAATCCGAAAGAAGCCTCATGTCAAGCGTCTTTTCATCAAGTGCGGGCTTCAAGTCAATGGAAAGTGTAAGCTTTGATATATCAACACCGCGAATGTGTGCAGAGGATGAGAGAATTACCGGACCTGTAACACCAAAATGAGCAAACATCATTTCTCCAAAATCGGTATACAAAGTCTTTTTGTTTTCGTCAAGGATTTTTATTGCTACGTTTCTCAATGATAATCCCTGCATTCTTCGGCACAAATCCGAGCTTGATTCGATGGGGATAAGCGAAGGGACAAGCTCGGTGATTTTATGACCGAGCTTCATTGCAAGCCTGTATCCCGAGCCGTCTGACCCTGTAAGAGGGTAAGACTTTCCGCCCGTTGCCAGAATGACCGCGTCAAAGGTGTATTTTTTATTTGCCGCAGTGACGGTAAATCCACCGTCGTCAAGCTTCTTAATTTCGGTTACCTTGTTATATAATATATTGCACCCCGATGAATATTTTTTCAAGGCATCAACGATGTCTTTCGCCTTATCTGAGTCGGGGTATGCGCGTTTTCCGCGCTCAACCTTGATATTTACACCGAGGCTTTCAAAAAATCTTATTGTATCCTGAGGGGTAAAATTATTAAGCGCAGAGTAGAGAAATCTCGGATTTTTCGTTACGTTTTCAAGGAACTGCTGCACTGTGCAGTCGTTTGTTACGTTACAGCGTCCCTTGCCTGTTATCGCAAGCTTTTTTCCGAGTCTGTCGGTGTTTTCAAAAACAGTAACGTCAGCCCCGAAGAGCTTTGCCGTGCCTGCAGCCATCATACCCGCCGCACCGCCGCCGACAATACAAATCTTACAAACAAGGTTTTCCATCAGCGTTTAGCGTATACCTGGTATTCGTCCCATACCTTTTCGAGCTTATCAAATCTTTCGGTTATCTCTCTTTCGCGTCTGCGGGTAATTTCAACTATTATCGCATTGATAATGCTGAGGGGGGCAACGAATGAGTCCATGAAGGATGCCATGTCGGACTGAGCGATAAGCTTTTCTGTTGCGTATTCGGCAATCGGTGATGCATCGGAATCGGTGAACACCACCACTTTAGCACCGTTTTGCTTCGCATATTTTACTGCGTTTACCATTTTTGAGGAATACCTAGGGAAAGAAAATGCGATGAGTACATCGTCTTTTCCGATATTGAACATCTGCTCAAAAACCTCTGCCGTCGAATTCGAACGGATAAACTTTACGTTATCAAAAATAAGATTCAAATTATAGTTAAGGAGCTGCGCTAATGATTCCGTGCTTCTTGCACCCATAATATAAATCTTATCTGCAGAGAGTATCGCGTCAACAGATTTATAAAATGAATCTCTGTCCATTCTGTCAAGAGTATATCTTATTTTGCTTATATCGGACTCCATGACGTTTTCAAGCACGTCGCCTCTGCCGAACCGCTGTTTTGTAATTTCGATTCTTTGGTTAGGCGTAAGCTTCGTGCGCACAAGCTCCTGAACAGCCCTCTGAAATTCAGAGTAGCCTTCAAATCCAAGCTCGTTTGCGAATCTTACGACCGTAGATTCCGATACTCCGACGAGAATACCGAGTCTTGCAGCGGTCATATACGCCACTTTGTCATAGTCGTTGAGAATTGCGTTGGCAATCTTCTTTTGTCCCTTTGAAAAGGTAGAGAAAGAATTTTTTATGCGTTGTGAAATGTCGGTAGCCATAACCGCGCTCCTTTTAGCAAAAATCAAATTTTAGTGAGAGCTGCTTTGATTCTCTTGATGCTTTCGTCTTTTCCGATTACTTCCATAATTTCGGTTGCTCCGCCGGGCGTTGCAGCCATACCTGAAACAGCGATTCTCACGCACCACATAAGCGTACCCGTCTTTATTCCAAGCTTCTCCGAAAGAGGCATAAGGGAAGCAAAGAGGGTATCGTTATCGTAGCTAGCAACGTTTTCAAGAACGGCGAGCGCCTCGGTAAGAACTGTTTTTACAGTTTCAAACTCGGAAATCTTGTTCTTTTTATTGAGGAAAAGCTCCTTATCGTATTCGGGAAGAGTGATAAAGAAGGACATTTTTTCGTCCATCTCGGAAAGCTTGGATATTCTCGTTTTAAGAAGAAGGAACATCTTTTCGCAATTAATATTCTCGGGTATTTCGGTTTTTATAAAAGGCGTAACGAGAGCTTTGAAGGCAGCATCGTCAAGCTTGTGTATATACTCGCCGTTAAACCAGAGGAGCTTTTCGAAGTCGAATACTGCGGGGGATTTCGAAACACCGTCTATTGTGAAAGCTGCTTTAAGCTCGTCCAGGGTAAAGAACTCTGTTTCGCTTTTCTTCGGGCACCAACCGAGAAGAGCTATATAGTTAGTTATAGCTTCAGGGAGATATCCGTCGTTTACGAGGTCCTGGAAGGAAACCGCACCGTGACGCTTGGAAAGCTTTGAAACACTGCCGTCCTCGTTTTTACCCATAAGGAGAGGAAGATGCACGTATTTCGGACGCGGCCAGCCGTATGCATCGTAAAGGAGAACGTATTTCGGGGTAGAGGTAAGGTATTCCGAGCCGCGAACTACGTGTGTTACTCCCATGAGGTAATCGTCCACTACGTGACAGAAATTATACGTAGGGTATCCGTCCGCTTTCATAAGTATCTGGTCCTGAAGCTCCGAATTGTTCATCGAAATCTCACCGAATACCGAATCGGTATAGGTGGTCACTCCCTCGAGAGGCATCTTCTGCCTTATAACAAAGGGAATACCTGCCGCAAGATTTGCCTCAACCTCTTCCTTTGAAAGATTGCGGCAATGACGGTCATAGCCGCCTGTTGCGTCCTCCTCATGAAGCTTCTCAAGTCTTTCTTTTGTGCAGAAGCAGTAGTACGCTGCGCCGAGCTCAACAAGCTTCTTTGCGTATTCCATATAAATTTCCTTGCGCTCACTCTGAACGTAAGGACCGTGCTCTCCGCCTACGTCGGGTCCCTCGTCATATTCAAGTCCTGTAATTTTAAGGGTTGATTTTATAATATCCGTAGCGCCCTCTACAAAACGCTCTCTGTCGGTATCCTCAATTCTTAAAATAAATTTACCGCCGTCATGCTTTGAGATGAGGTAGGAATAAAGTGCCGTTCTTAAATTTCCTATGTGCATATAGCCCGTGGGGCTTGGAGCAAATCTTGTTACTGTCATTTGAACAATCCTTTCGGCTTTTGTTATTTTTTTATAATTTACATTACATTTTAACACAAAATGCGGTTATAGTCAATCTTATTTAAAAAAATATTTGACAAATACTTATATTTTGGTGTAAAATATATAAAAATAATCTTTGTCAGGTGAGAGCCGTTATGTTTAAAAGCACCTTTTCAAAATATCTTTCAGCGTTTGTTCTTATAACTCTTATAAGCTTCCTTATGCTTTCGGGAATTATAACTTCCATTATTAAGGCCTACATCAACGAGGATAAGGAAAACAACCTTATTTCCACGAGCAAATCTATTGCCACGGGAATGAATGACATAGAAAACATAGAAAACGGCATGATATTTCAACGCCTTGTTATTACAACGCTTATAAATATCGACGAAGATATGGAAGTACTCATAACCGATGAAAAGGGTAAAATATACCTCTCAACGCTTTCGGGAACGATGAATGAAGACGGACTTCGCGTGCCGGATATATCGGGAGATATGGGGCGTATTGACATTGCCTTGTTCGATGAAAAGTCCTCGGATTCAGACGAGGAATATCTTGTGCATCACGGAAATCTTGGCGGAATTGTAAAAGAAAGTCACGTTGCCTGTGCAGAAAAGATTATTTCAAACGGGACTCTTCGCGGGTACGCAATAACTCTCTCGTCCACCGTAAAGGAGGATAATCTCATAAGCATTACAAGGCGCGCTGTAATAAACAGCTCGGCTTGGGTACTTCTGGCTACGCTTATTGCCGTTTATTTTATCACAGAGAGAATTATTCACCCGCTGAAAAACATGACGAGCGCGGCAAAGCAGTTTGCCAAAGGTAATTTTAAAACGAGGGTAAGCGTTTCGGGAGAAGACGAGGTTTCAGAGCTCGGCAAAGCCTTTAACAATATGGCGGAATCACTGGAAAATCTTGAAAAAATGAGAAACTCATTCCTTGCGAGTGTATCGCACGATCTGAGGACGCCAATGACTACCATATCCGGATTTATAGACGGTATTACGTCCGGGGCTATTCCGCCCGAAAAGCACGAGTACTATCTTGAAGTAATTTCAGTCGAGGTACACAGACTTTCACGTCTGGTTTCACAGATTCTTGACGTTTCAAGACTTGAATCGGGAGACAGAAAATTCAACTTCACCGATTTTGACATTGCCGAGGTCGGCAGACTGATTATCATTTCCTTCGAACAGAAGCTGGAAGACAAAAAGCTTGACGTTGAATTTGAAACCGAAAACGACAGCATGTTCGTTTATGCAGATAAGGATGCTATATATCAAGTTATGTACAACCTTTGTCACAATGCAATAAAATTCTCAAACGAAGGCGGAAAATTCAGAATCAGCATGAAGAGGGCAGAGAATGAAAAAATCGAAATTTCGGTATTTGATGAAGGGCAGATTATTCCGGAAGAAGACGCACCCTTGATTTTTGAGCGTTTTTATAAAAGCGATAAAAGCCGCGGACTTGATAAAACCGGTGTCGGTCTGGGTCTCTATATCTGCAAGACCATTATAGATGCCCACGGAGAAAAAATCACGGTTGAATCCAATAAAAACGGAGGTACTGAATTCCGTTTTACCTTAAAAGCGGGTGACCTTCAAAAAAGGAAAAATCAATAATGCAAAGAGTTATCTTACACTGCGATTGCAACAGCTTTTTTGCTTCGGTTGAAACCGTACTTAATCCAAGCTTTAAAGACGTTCCGATGGCGGTATGCGGAAGCGTTGAGGACAGGCATGGCATCGTACTTGCGAAGAACGAAGCGGCAAAAAAATATAATATTGTCACTGCCGAAACCGTATATTCAGCAAGAAAAAAATGTCCGCATCTTGTAATCGCAAAGCCTCATTACGATGAGTATTCCGCATTTTCAAAACGCGTAAACGAGATTTATGCAAGATATACCGATATGATAGAGCCGTTCGGAATAGACGAGAGCTGGCTTGACGTTACCGCAAGTCAAAAGCTGTTTGGCTCGGGCTATGAGATTGCCGAAAAAATCAGACGTCAGGTGAGAGAAGAAACCGGACTCACCGTATCTATAGGCGTTTCCTTCAACAAGGTTTTCGCTAAGCTTGGAAGCGATTATAAGAAGCCGGATGCGGTAACCGTAATTAACCGGGAAAATTTCAAAGAGATAGTTTTTCCTCTTCCTGCCTCGGACCTATTGTTTGTCGGTAGGAGAACCGCTGATACGCTTGCATCATACGGTATACGAACGATAGGCGAGCTCGCAGGAACAAACGTTGAATTTCTGAAGCTGAAATTCGGAAAGTCGGGGGAATTGCTTCATAAATACGCCAACGGACTTGACGACAGTCCCGTTAGCGAAAGCACCGACAGCAGAAAGAGCGTCGGAAACGGCTTGACCTTCAAGCACGACCTTACGACTCTTGAAGAAGGAAGAGTTGCCATAGAACACCTTTCGGATTCTATAGGACAAAGGCTTCGTAAAAACGGGCAGGTTTGCTCTACGGTTTCCCTGACTCTCAAAAATGCAACTCTCCACTCGGTTCAGCGCCAGCGTCCGCTTGACTCTCCGAGCGATATTGCAAGGGAAATTGCAAAGACCGCCTACGAGATTTTGCTTGACGAATGGAATGCAAAATATCCGCTGAGAATGATAACCGTCACTGCCATGAATCTACAGGATGCAAATAGTTCCGCAGTGCAAATTTCGCTCTTTGACGTTAACAAAGAAAAAGACCAAAAAAGAGAAAATGCACTTGATAAAATACGGCAGAGATACGGAAACTCTTCTATTACAAGCGGTGCTACCATTGATTCAGACATCGGCATTTACGATACCGAATTTAATAAAAAATAGCGTAAACAGCATTCTGCTAAAATGTTGTTTACGCTATTTTTTAATCCTTAAAGCTCTCCAGTAACGTCATTCTTTTCGTTGAATACAGATAAGCCTTTTCAAAGTTATAAAGCTGTTTGTAGCAGTATTCAAGATCGGTATAAATGCCGAATATAACGAAAGCGTTAAAATCATCTTTTTTTGAAAGCTCCGATGCGTTAAGAAGGCGTTTTATTGCCTCGTTATAATTTCTTTCTTGCATCAATTTTTTAGATTCCAAGTGAAGACTGAACACAGGATTTTCGAAGGAATATGAAATATCCTGCGTAAGATATTTGAAAAACTCAAAATCAACAGAACCTGAAAGAAATCCTACGTATTTCTGAACATCGAATTCAAGCAACGGAGATTGTACATTTTTGGCTATTGCCAAATACATTGAAAGCTGAGACTCTAAGTGCTCGGTGTCTATTGCCGTTTTTGAAGAGTATTCCTTTGCAGCTTCAAGACTTTTCTGCGCCTTGCTAAGCGAACCGTGGGCAAGCTCCTTTTTTCCTTGCAATAAGTGGGACACGCACAAAAGATAGTAAAGCTCGTTATCCTTTTCGCTTATGGAATTGATAAGATTAATGCAAGCGGTGTAGTTTTTTGCCGAGTAAGCCCTATATATTTGAGAAATTTTAGATTTCTTTTCATAGAAAACAAGGTCATCTTCTTCGGAAATCAGATACGAGACCGAAACCGAAAGTCTATCGGCAATACACATCAGAGTATCAAGCGACGGTGAAGCTTTTCCGTTTTCTATGCTGCTTAACATATTTCTGGTAACGGTATCTCCAACCAGCTCGGCTTGGGTAAGGCCGCGCATCTTGCGGATTTTTTTTATTTTTTCTCCTAAAAATTTATTGTTCATAGTCAGTCTTCAAGATTATCTCTTGACTTTCTCTTAATTTTTATTTCGGAAAGGGGATTTTGACTCATTGCTTCTTCGATATTTCTATCCACAACGTGTGTATAAATCTGAGTTGTGTTAAGCTGCTCGTGACCGAGAATTTCTTTAAGAACGCGGATATCAACCTTTCCCGTCTGGTACATCAGGGTTGCCGCAGTATGTCTTAGTTTATGCACCGAGAGCCCCTTAGAACCAAGTCCCGCAAGCTGAAGATATTTGTATACCACCCACTGAACTGTTTTCGGGGAAATTCTCGTCTGAAGTCTGCTTAAAAACAAAGCGTTATCACTCGTTCTTATAAAGCGCGGGTCAAGGCGTACGCGAATGTAATCACGAAGAGCTTTGTTTGCCGCTTCGTTCAGATATATCATTCGCTCTTTGTTACCTTTACCGAGAACGCGAACCTTTGTAAGTGAGGAATCAAAGCTCTCAAGATTAAGTCCCACAAGCTCGGAAAGACGCATTCCGGTATTCAGAAACAGCGTAATTATCGCGTAATCTCGGACGGTTGTTTTTGATTCCTTGTCGTTTTTTACAGCTTCAAGCAGCGAAACAGCTTCGTCAACAGTCAGGTGCTTTGGCAGAGTTTTTTTCTTTTTCGGCGCATCTATATCGGAGGTGGGGTTTGAATCCACAAGATGCTTTTTGCCGTGCGCGTAATGAAAGAAGGACCTTAGAGAGCTAAGCTTACGCATGCGGGTAGTTGTACTGTTATCAAGGTCAAAGCCCGCAAACATTAGATAATCAATAATATTTTGTGCCGTAACAGCTCTTACGTCATCAAGATTTATATTCTTTATACTTATTTTTTCAAACTCTTCACGCGATGGGGAATCGCCTCTTTCGCGTACTATCATAAATCTAAAAAAAGTTCTTAAATCAAGAAGGTATTCACATATAGTCTTTTCGCTGTTGCCCTTAATAATCGCAAGGTATGATGCGTAATCTCGAAGCACCGCAGGGAAGGTCTTGATTTCTTCGCCTTTAAGAGTTAAAACAGACATCTAATGCATCTTTACCCCCTTTCATTATCATAACTATATTATACAAAATAATTGAACAATTTAGTGGATAAAGTGTAAACATTTTTCTTTTCTACTTGTTTTTTTTACTTTTTATGATACAATAGGAACGATTTTAGATTACAAGAGGGTATTTATGAGATTTTTAAAGGAAAACTCGTATGATATTGTCAAACTTTACATAAATCAAGTCGGTATGACTATCTTTTCGCTGGTGCTTTATTTCTCGGTTACGTCACTTGCCGATAATCCGGACAGCGCAGGACTTTATACTAAGCTGAAAATCGGAATATCCGTATTTGCAATGCTGTTTTTCTTCGCGCTTTTATATACTGCAGCTTGGGATTGGGGCGCAAACGACAAAATCAGAATCGACGCGGGAAAAATCAAAAAGAATATAGGCAAGGGAGCTTTGATTGCCACCTTAGCAAACGCTCTCAATTTTATCCTCGCCGGTGGCTGCGTTATATCGGAGCTTATTGTCAAAAACGGTGAGGGATTGATTTCTCAGCTTTTCAGACCCATATTTCTTTTGACTAACGCAATGTATATCGGCATAGTTCAAGGTTTATTTTCATCTGCGGACAATGCAATTTTATTTGAGTCTATCGGATATTTTATAGCACCGACTCTGGCAATACTTGCAACGCACGTCGGTTACGTATTCGGAATGAAATATATAAAAATATTTCCGACGTCAGCTAAGAAAAGCCAAAAAAACAAGTAATAATCTCCCCATCCTCCGAGTATAGTTAACTCGGGGGATTTTTATATGAAATTTTATCTTTTAAATCTCAAAAAATACAGAGGAATTTTCGGTTTAATAAAGATTATTTCTCTATGTCTTATTGCCGTAGTTTTATCAGAATTTCTTTTAAATTCCTACACCGAATCCTCATATGCTTCGGCTATGGCTGAGGAAAACGACAAAAACCTGGTTATCATCGATGCAGGCCATGGCGGAGAAGACCCCGGTGCTGTCAGCAAGGACGGAGTGTATGAAAAGAATCTTAATTTAGAGATAGCAAAAGAAATAGGTAATATCCTCACGGAAAAAGGACTGGCGGTAATTTACACAAGAGTTGACGATAAGCTTCTTTACACCGAAGAAGAAAATATAAAAGGCATTAGAAAGATATCAGATTTAAAAAACCGATGTAAAATCGCGGCAGAATACCCTAATTCAATTTTTCTCAGTATTCATATGAACTCATACGGAAACCCAAAATATTCGGGACTGCAAGTATATTATTCTCAAAGCAACGAGAACAGCAAGGCTCTTGCTGACAGCATACAAGACAGCGTAAAGAGCGAAGTACAAAATCAAAACAACAGAGTGACAAAGGCGGGAAAAGACATATACGTTCTTGAACACACGCCTAACGTCAGCGTGCTTGTAGAATGCGGTTTTCTGACTAATCCCGCGGAGGCGGAAAAACTTTCTCAAAAAGAATATCAAAAAAGGTTGAGTTCTGCAATAGTTTGTGGTATCATTAAATATAAAGAGCAAATAAAATAAAAGGATTTTATGGTAAATGAAAAACGCTAAAATCTCCTTCGTTTGCAGAGAATGCGGACATACGAGCATGAAATGGCTTGGAAGATGCCCTGATTGTTCTGTATGGAATTCCTTTGACGAGGTCGAAATCCGCGATAGCGCAGCGAAGCGCGAAAGAAAAATCGGCGCACCCAAAGCCGAAAAGTTTTCCGACATTAAGCTTCCGACTTATTTAAGGAGCGCGACAGGAATGCAGGAGCTTGACCGTGTGCTCGGTGGTGGGCTTGTAGATAGCTCGGTGGTTCTTCTTTCGGGAGAGCCGGGAATAGGAAAATCAACTCTTCTTCTTCAGATTTGTTCGGAGCTTGCAAAAAGCCGAAAGGTGCTATACGTTTCGGGCGAGGAATCCAAGGGACAGCTAAAGCTTCGCGCTGAGCGTCTCGGTATACTCGGAGATTCACTGTATCTTCTGACCGAAACCGATTTGGATTCCGTGATTGACGAATGTGAATCGCTCAACCCAAACGTAATTATAATCGACTCCGTTCAGACTCTTTCTTCTATGCGTTTCTCCTCGGTGCCGGGAAGCATTACCCAGGTCAGAGAGTGCGCAATGTCGCTTATAAACTACGCAAAAACTGCCGGCGCTGCTGTTTTCCTCGTCGGTCACGTTAACAAGGAGGGCGGAATTTCAGGACCTAAAATACTTGAACATATGGTTGACGCAGTTCTTTATTTTGAGGGAGAACGCACAAATTCCTACCGTATAATACGAGCAATAAAAAACAGGTTCGGTTCTACAAACGAAATCGGTGTATTCGAGATGGGGGATAAGGGACTTATTGAAATCCCTAATCCAAGCGAGGTAGTTATGGCGGAGCGCCCAAAAAACACAAGCGGCTCCTGTGCAGGCTGCGTTATGCAGGGAACAAGACCCATTATTTCGGAAATTCAGTCACTCGTAACAAAAACCGCGTATGCAGCAGGAAAGAGAACTGCAGACGGATTTGATTATAACAGAATGTGTCTTATCATAGCAGTACTTGAAAAGCGCATGGGGCTTAAATTTTACGAAAACGACGTTTATTTGAACGTGGCCGGCGGAATACACCTTGACGAGCCCAGCGCCGATTTATCTATATCTATGGCTCTTATAAGCGGTATTACAGACAAGGTAATCCCCGATGACCTGATAGCCTTCGGTGAAATAGGACTTTCGGGGGAGGTCAGAGCCGTCTCTCACATAGAATACAGAGTAAAGGAAGCTGTACGCCTCGGATTCACGAAAATCGTTCTCCCCGAAAAAAATATTACGTCAAATCTTAAAGTACCCGAAAACGTAAGTCTTTTGGGTGTAAACAATATATATCAGGTGCTTCTACATATGAGAAGCAAGGAACAACAATAGCAAAATCATGCCTTGTTTTGTCGGAATTAAATAAAACAAGGCTTTTATTTTCTACGTCTTATGAACAGTTTGTTGCATAAAAAATATTGAAATGAATTAATAATTAAGGTATAATATTTTTAGATGTTCTATAATGGGCACACAGAATCATACCTCAAGGAGAATTTTCTTATGGAAAAAGTTTACACAAAAAGTATCAGAAACGTAGCGCTCCTCGGACACAGCGGGGGCGGAAAAACTTCACTTGCTGAGTCTATGCTCTACATATCAAGACTCACCGACCGTCTTGGAACTGTTACCGACGGAAATACCGTATGCGACTACGATCCTGAAGAAATAAAGAGAGGTTATTCAATTTCTTCCGCAACCGCACCTATGCTCTGGAACGGAACGAAAATTAATATACTTGACACCCCCGGTTTCTTTGATTTTGAAGCAGAGGTTCGCCAGTGCGTAAGAGTTGCCGATGCTGCCATTATAGTCGTAGACGGCAAATCCGGCATAGAGGTCGGAACCGAGCTTGCCTGGAATCTTGCAACAGAGGCGGGAATCCCCAAGGCATTCTTTATCAACAGATTTGACGACGGGGAAGCCCGTTTCTACAAGGTTTTCGGTGCTATCAGAGAAAAATACGGCCTTACCGTTTGTCCCATTCAGATTCCCATTATCGACGGTGACACCGTAATCGGATTTGCTAACCTCGTTGAAATGTGCGTATATACCTTTGAAAAGCAGACGGGTGAATATATCCGTTCCTCTATCCCCGAAAAATTCCAGGATATGTTTAACGAATATCACAATATGCTTCTCGAAGCTATTGCGCAGACAAGCGACGAGCTTATGGATAAATTCTTCAACGAAGAGCCTATATCCAGAGAGGAAGCGCTTGAGGCTATACATCAGGGTATCATCAGCGGCGACCTCGTTCCCGTATTCTGCGGCGCTGCTTTGAAGAACTGGGGTATCAAAACCCTTCTTGATACGATAGCAGAGTCATTCCCGAGACCTCTCGCACGCAAGGTTGAGCATATAGTAGATAACGACGGAAACCTATCCGATATTGCTATTGAAATGGAAAGCAGCGATACCTCTGTTTTCGTCTTCAAAACCGTTGCGGACCCATTCGTCGGCAAGATGTCTTACTTCAAGGTTATGAACGGTGAGCTTACAAAGGATATGACGCTCCGCAACTCCACAACGGGCGGTCAGGAAAAGCTCAACAAAATATTCATTATGCGCGGCAAGAAGCAGATTGACGTTGACGCCCTCTCATGCGGTGATATAGGCGTAACCGCGAAGCTCGCGAACACAAATACTAACGACACTCTCACAACCCGCACGGACGGCATCAAATATGCTACAATTAAGTATCCGAAGCCCTATATGACTATGGCTATCACTCCCAAGGCAAAGGGTGACGAGGATAAGATTTCATCCGGTATCGCAAAGCTTCTTGAAGAAGATTTGACTATAAAATATCAAAATAATGCCGAAACAAAGCAGCTCACCATTTCCGGTCTTGGCGATATTCACCTTGATATCATAGTTTCCAAGCTCAAGAGCCGCTTCGGCGCATCGGTTGACCTCACCAAGCCAAGACTCGCTTACAGAGAAACCATTAAGAAAAAGGTTGACGTTGAAGGTAAGCATAAGAAGCAGTCCGGCGGCTCAGGTCAGTACGGTCAGGTAAAAAACACCTTCTCACCCGGAGAGGATGAGGGACTCACCTTTACCGAATCTGTATTCGGCGGAGCGGTTCCGAAGAACTTCTTCCCGGCGGTAGAGCAGGGACTTCGTGAATGTATGCAGAAGGGCGTTCTTGCAGGCTATCCCGTTGTAAATCTTGCGGCTAACCTCTACGACGGCTCCTATCACGACGTTGACTCGAACGAAATATCCTTCAAGCTCGCTGCGGCTATTGCTTACCGTGAGGGCTTGCCTAAGGCAAATCCAGTAATTCTCGAGCCCGTTGGCGAACTCAAGGTTTACGTTCCCGACAACTACGTTGGTGACGTTATGGGCGACCTTAACAAGCGTCGAGGAAGAGTTATGGGTATTGAGCCCATGGAAGACGGAAGCGGATTGCAGGCGGTTATCGCAGAGGTTCCGTTCGCTGAAATGACCGATTACGTAATCGCGCTCAGAGCCATGACTCAGGGAAGAGGAAGATTTGATTTCAATTTCATCAGATACGATGAGGTTCCCGCTGCGCTCAGTGAAAAAATTATAAAAGAAGCAAAACAAAACGAAGCATAAATAAATGAAGCGGCTGTTCTTTACCTTGTGGTATTGAACGGCCGCTGATATTTTAAAACAAACAGTCATAGTTAAAGCGCACTGCGCAAAAAAACGGTTACTCCGCTATAAAGAGTAACCGTTTTTCTTTACATAATAATAAATTATAAACTTGAGTATATCACTCAGTCAATCCAAACAGCTTGCGAAGGGTTTCTTTATCCTCATCGCTGATATTGGTTGAATCTATAGAAGATTTGAATTTTTCTTTATTTTCTTCGTCTATCTCTACTATCTCGGGAACTTCGTTTTCCCCTTTTATAACGTCGAGAATAAAGGTGTTATCTGCAAGACCAGAAACTATCTTATCAACTTCCTCCTGAGTTACAGGCTCGGAATTTTCAAATTCGTCGTTTGTCTTCTCTATATAGGTTGCGATACCGTTAAGCGCCTCACCCGCAGAATCAATCTTCATATTATTGATATCAAGACTGTTAAGCGCATTTTCAACCTCGGGGGGCAGTTCGCCTGTCTCTGCGGCAACCATTTCCTTAACACCGTCTATAAGCTCCTGAACCATCACCTTCGAATCCTGGTTAAGAGAGTTTACAGAATTGCCGATTTTTATAAGGCTGTCACCTACTTTTTTAATAGTGTCAACCTGCTCCTGCGGTGTTACGTTTTCCGAGGTGATAGCGGAAATGTCGCTTGAAATAGAGGAGAAGGTGTCAGCAATGCCGGCAACGGTGGTAATAACGTCACAAGTGTCACTTATAGATACGTTGTTGCCGTTAGCATCTTTTTTAGATGTGACGATATCATAGAACCAGCCGCCTGCGCTTCCGTATATTTTAGCGGGGGTAGAGTTTACGTATTCGGTAACACCAACTTCCTCGGGTATAGTAAACAGCTTTTCTCCTTGAAGCTCTATATCTGAAACTTGATTCACCTGAGCAACAAGACCGGTAAGAGGAGCGCATATCACGAATGCTACTGCAGCACCTTGAATCAGACCGAAAATTCCGCCCACCAGAACGCGCTTTTTGCTGCCGCGTCTTACAAATATCTTCAAGATAGGGAAGAGAATCAACCACGTAATGAATTTGAGAATCAAAAACAGTATAAAGAATACTACTACGCCGATGATGATTTCAATGAGCGTAAATAAAATTGTCTGTATTGATTCGGGTATCGTGACCTCACTGCTGGTTAAAAGCTCCGAAAGAGCCGCCTTAATGGTTTTTCCCTGATATTCGTAGTTCATTAGTATTTCTACGACCTTATCCTTAAACGAAACCGCGCAGACAGCTGACAAAACAACCAAAATGAGTCTGAGTATTGAACGGTTTCTTCCACGCATAAGACCGAGTAAAAAACCAAAGAATACGCACAGTGCCGTAAATCCCAGCACGCCAAGTGTTATGTATCCCATAATATTCCTCCTTGAAATTTATCCACAACATTATTGTAATACATTTTATGTAAAAATTCAAGTATATTTCAAAATTTACTAAAAATTACTAAATTTTATATTATTAAATTTATGTCTATCATTGAGAATTAAATGTTTTCGCCTGGACGCTTACGAGCGAGCTCGACGCGCTCTGCGGCTCAAATTCGCATACCGCCAGAGGCGGTATCTTGCCAAGCGAGGAAAAAGGTTTGCGTAGTTAAGAAGCGAAACAATATCTATAAACATTATCCAAAAAGGCAACACCCTCGCGCCCGGAGGGCGCAAGGGTTCAGCATGACTTTCACTCCGCCACACACGAAAAAAAGCACCCTATTGGGTGCAAAAATAGATTTACGGGATATGGCTAGCGTGCGATAACTTTGCAAAGTTCGTTCCGCTGCTAAAAGGGGAGAGCGTATTCCCACGCAATACGCCAGATACCGCCAGAGGCGGTATGCGAACCCTCGCGCCCGGGGGGCGCAAGGGTTCGGCATGACTTTCTCTCCGCCACACACGAAAAAAGCACCCTATTGGGTGCTTCGTGTGTGGCGGAGAGAAAGGGATTCGAACCCTTGAAACCGTATTAGGGTTTACACGATTTCC
>JAZLAO010000055.1:0-5515 GCA_045613205.1 Eubacteriales bacterium
TGATTGAATTCAGAAACGAAAACGGTTATTCGATACCCTGCGTTTTGTCGCTTTCAAACGACGCTCATCTTTATAAAGAAGGGATTGCAACTAAATACGCAAACAGGATTTATTTTTAATATGCAAACAGTAAGACTTGGACGAACAGAACTTATCGTATCAAAAAACGGATTCGGCGCCCTGCCTGTGCAGCGCGTTGGAATGGAGGAGGCAAAGCGGATACTGCGCCTCGCGTACGAGGGCGGCATCAACTATTTTGACACGGCAAGATTTTACACGGATAGCGAGGAGAAGATAGGAGAGGCACTCTCCGACGTGCGCGAAAATATAGTAATTTCGACGAAAACCATGCGCACCGAGGTGGAGGGCTTCTGGCGCGAGCTTAAGCTTTCGCTCTCGCTTCTCAAAACCGACTACATTGATATATATCAGTTCCACAATCCCCCATTTTGCCCGAAGCCCTGCGATGGCACTGGACTTTACGAGGCTATGCTCGAAGCAAAGGAAAAGGGAATGATAAGGCACATTGGTATAACCAGCCACAAGCTCTCTATTGCCGAGGAAGCGGTGAAGTCGGGACTTTATGAAACCCTGCAATTCCCGTTCTCCTATCTCGCAAGCGAAAAAGAAGAGGCGCTTGTAAGACTTTGTGAGGAGCACGACGTCGGATTTATCTGCATGAAAGCGCTTGCGGGCGGACTTATAACCCGCTCTGACGTGGCGTATGCTTATCTTGCAAACTATCCCGTAGCACCCATCTGGGGAATCCAGCGCGAGTCAGAGCTTCTTGAATTTCTTTCATATAACGATAATCCGCCCGAGCTTAACGAGGAACGGCTTGCTTACATAGAAAAAGAGCGGGAAGAGCTTGCGGGAGAATTCTGCCGCGGCTGCGGATACTGCATGCCTTGTCCTGTCGGTATCGAGATAAACAACTGCGCGAGAATGTCGCTTCTTCTCAGACGAGCGCCCACAGCGGCAAGCCTAACACCCGAAACACAGGCTAAAATGAAGAAAATCGAGGACTGCATAAATTGCGGCAAGTGTAAATCAAAATGTCCCTACGGACTTGACACGCCTGCCCTCTTAAAGAAAAATTACGAGGATTATAAAACATTTTTGTAAATAATAATTTACAAAACCGCGCGTCGTGATGTCCTTGTTGCGCTGTAGGGCAGGGACTTGCTCCCTCACCGATGAAATGCTTTTTTGGCGTGACCGGTAGGGCGGGGGCTTGCTCCCACCGAAAACAGATGTTATGGACAAAGAAAACGGCGGGAGATAAACCCCCGCCATACGATGATGAAACGGCGGGAGTAAGTTCCCGCCATACGATGAGAAAACGGCAGAAGCATTGCTGAAAAACAGTGCTTCTGCCGTTTTTACGCCATTTAAAGAAATCAAGGTGAAATCTGAGTTTTTCCTTGTTTTGTCTATAGTTATTTATGCCTTTGAAGAGGTTATATGTCGAGTCTTTCTCCGCTTTCAGAATCAAATATTGCGGTAGTGTGGGGCGGAAGAGTCACTTTAATAGTTTTTCCGTTTTTAAGCTTGATTTTTCGTTCTCCTCCGCTCACGGTGTGAAGCGCGACGAGTCCCGCACCTGCAAAAACGGCTTCCTTTGTGTCTGTGTATCTGTGCGCTCCCGATGCTATTATGAAGTCAATGGCTATATCGTAATCAAGCTTTTGCATTGCGAAGTACCAGGTGCGGCCTTTCTTTGCCGCTGCGGCAAGACCGCTTTTTTCATAGGTTGCGAGAACTTCCGCATTGCTGTCGTCGAGCGCGAAATAGGGCATAGGCTCTTCCTTATAAACGTCGTAGGTTGCGCCCGTTCTTGTCACACGGTATGCGTCTTCGCTTGAGATTTTTTTGACTCTCATATCAATTATATCGGCAATGTTTTCAACCGACAGTGATTTTTCGCTCGCATATCCCGCGGCAAAGGTGAAGAGAACCTCCTTGCCCCGTGTCAACTCTTTTATAATCTTGCGCTGCTTTTCGGTAAGGTAATACGCATCCAAAAATACTATCGCCTTGTATCTATCCAGCTCTGCAGCCTCGAGCTCGTCAATATAGATGGAGTCGTAAGCCGTGCCCGTTTTGTAAAGCGCTTCGTGGAAGTAGTATTCAGCAAGCTCTCTGTCAGCTCTGACGTAATAGGTTTCGGGCGCGTATACGAAAAGCACGTCCGCTGCCGCCTTGTAAGGACGGGCGGTGTATTTGGCATATATCTTTTGCATTTTTTCAATTTCGGAAAGAAGCTCGGGGGTGTTCCACCAACCGATTTTTCGGTAAATACTGTTACCGTGCTTGTTTTTTCCCATTTTAGCGACAGCGCCGGGGATTCGTCTTTCCTCGGGCGTTCTTACCGCGCCTCTGTGGTCGTAGTACCAAAAACCTTGCCCCGAAGCTATCGGCATGAGCGTTGTGCGGCGGAGCATCGACACCGTTTCGTCAAATCTTTCCGGGTCACCGTGCATAAAATCACGGAAGCCCGCGGGGCGCTCGTCAACCTCGGTCAGCCAGAGCATACCGCGAAGCCTTGTGGATTCGAGAAGTCCGCGCTGCATAGGCATATGTTCGGGCCATCTGTTTTCAACGTACGGAAACGGGCCGCAAAGAAAATCAATTACGTCGCGTCTTTCATATATAAGATTCGGAACGAGATGCCCGCGAATCTCGTCTTTTCCGCCCGGGCCGAGGTGATAGCCGTAAAATGCTCCTGCCAGCACAGGCCTTGAAAAGCTTTTCTTTACTATTTCACAGAAGTGAATTATTGCTTCGGCAACTGTCGTCTGTATGCAGCTTTGCGCATCTATGATGTGTCTTGACTTTCCGGGATTTCTGAAGCCGTCTTCGTCGGTCGGCTGATTTGGTGACGGGCAGAAGGGAGCGTTAGTCAGAGTGACCTCGGGCATTCCCCAAGCCTCTTTAAGCTCTTCGTCGGTTTTGTATTTTTCGCGTATAAACGCATTGAAGCGTCTTTGCATGGGTATCGAGGTATCGGTGCCCCATTGGTGCCACTCACCGTTTTTTCCGCAGGCAACCTGAATTGCCGCGATAGCATCACCCTCCGGGGTGTTCTGCACGGTTTCGCAGAAAATGCGAAGCTTCTCACCGGCATCGCGAAGCCACTTTTCAGATGCAAGGCTTACACGCATATGTCGGTCGCCGTCGTGCGCAATAAGGCGTGACTCTTCTCCGTTGTCGATTCCGGGGACTCCGTCATATATTATCTGCTCCTCGGGATAGTCACGCAACCACCAATAAGGAGGATTAACGTGAAGCCTTACGAGAATTTTCGCATCGGGATTTGAAAAAAGTACCGCCGCTATCTCTGCCAGTATTGCATCACTTTCGAACGGCAGACTTTTGTGCCAGCCGCCAGAGAGATTTGCGTCGATGCTGACAAGGTTGACGCCTGCCGCACCGAAATTCTTTATATTTTCATAGGCATAAAGCGTGTTTGCGGCAGCTCCGGGAATATCGCTGAGCGCGTAAAATATCGGCGCGGTCTTCTTCCCGTCAAGGTATAAGCCTACGCTGCCGTCGGAATTCGTGATTTTTGCTGATTTCATAGTTAACCTCTTTTGTTAAAAGCAGATAGCTTGATGTTATTTTTTTCTTCTCTGTCTTTTCTTCAACGTCCATATATTCGTTGTGCGTTACCGTTTTTATGAATACGGTTGCAAGAGCCTTACAGCATAGACCGTGGTCGTAATATTGCTGTATGTCAAGCTCTGCTTTTGCCATGGTGTCAACAAGGGTGTCGTATTTTTCGCGTGCAGTCTTGTCATCTCCAAGCGCTTTGTAAGCATAAGCTTCGGCTAGCATTTCAACGTAAGTGAGGTGGTATTTCAGAAGCTTCAAGGAGGTGGTGCGAAGACGGTATTCTATACTCGTGAACGAGTCGAGAGTTTTTCGAGCCTCTCGGCAGATGGCCGTTACTTTATTTAGGCTTGCGGCGTGCTCCGGGTTATAATAATCGGAAATCTTCGTGTCTTTGGATTTGGATTTTGAAAGATAACCGATGTCAAATGCCGCGGTAAGCTCTTGCATATAGCTGTAAATCTTTTTCCATTCCTTGCCGTAGGCGGCGGAGTAGTAGTCCTCGAGAATTTCCTCAAACGGAGTTTCCTTGTTGAACATAGTGCGCGCGTAAGAATAGAAAGCAAAGCCGTTCGGGAAGAAAGAACGCTGTGAGCCGTCCTCGAGAATTCCGTTGATGCCGTTTTCAAGGTATGCCCTGACGTCGTTATAAAGCACACGCGCAAGATTGATTCCCGTGACGTCCCTCAAGAACATGGCGCGCCAAAAATGATATTCGAATGAAATGTTCGCGCCGTGCCATCTTTCACGCCACTTATTGAAATGGCCGAAAAAGTCCTCAAGCGTCGGAGGCATACTCAGTTTGTTTCTTACGTATGGGGGAAGCTCTGTGGGAATTTTTGTCGCATCAAGGGATGAGTCGTATCTTCTCGATATCGGAGCGAGCATAAGAATGAATCTGTCGGGGTTTTTGATTGTGTTTTCAAGCGGCGCCCAACAGGTATCCATATACGAAATGAATACTATTTTAGTATCAAGGTTAGCCGCGCTTAAAGCCTCGTCGATTTCGTTAAGCAGGGTAACGTAAAAATCGGTGGGGCGAAGCTTCCTGCATTCCGCGCACTCGCAGTGGTTGTTTTTCGCGTCGGCAAGCCAGACGTGAAGCCCGTTTACCGAACGGTGCCGTCTTGCGTATTCAACGACGTAGCTTGTTACCTTTTCTCTTGCCTTCGGGTTTGACATACAGAGATTCGTGTTTATCGGTATATGGAAAATTTCACGTTTGCCGTTGATTTCGGCAATCAGATTGCGCTGCTCCTCGGTGAGCTTTGAGTCGTAGTCGGTGCTCCAGCCCTCACCGCACGGAATTCCGAGCGGCTCGTAGGTAAAGCCGTGTCCCATATCGTGGAACTGAAGCCCTCTTTTTTCAAGCTCCGCCTCAAGCATTCGCTTCCACTGAAGCAGCGTTGCATCGCTTACAGGCTCAGCTGTACGAGCGGGGTTGAAGTAGCGGTCATAATATCTTTCGTAGCATCTTTTGGGATACTTGAACTGTATCATAAAGGCGTTAAGTCCAAGCTTTGGCGCATATTCTATGGCCTCCATCTCGGATCTTTGGAACTCGCTTCCCTCGAATCCGATGCCTCTGTATCTCATGCTTGGCTTGAAGCGATAATTCACGTCACGCACGTCGCAGATAGGAATAATCTCACCGTCAATTCCGGGCATCACCCACTCGCAACCGTTGTGACGGAGATATTCATAAACCGCGATTAGAACAGAACGGGGGTTAGAGCCTGCGATGATACCGCTTTTGCCCTTTGTGCTTATGTAAATAATATCGTCAAGCTCTACGTCATCTGCATCGGAGGTATCAAGGCCGAAATCAGACATAAGTCCGAGACGATAGCCGTCGGTGGCTGCCTCGTTATAATAAACGCTAAAGCTTCCGCCGTCGGGCATC
>JAZLAO010000056.1:0-7961 GCA_045613205.1 Eubacteriales bacterium
ATTAAAATTTATTTTCCCCAAAGCTCCGAGATTATCTTAGTTGCTGCCGCAACACAGCTCTCCTCAATATCGGGTGAATACGGCGAGGTGTTTGTCTCGTATCCTCCGCCCTCTTCAAGCGCGGCCCGCGTAGGAAGATAACCCTCGTATCCGTTGGCACAGCAGGATGCGATGACCTTGAGCTCGGGGTATGCCTCACGTACTGCGGTTGCGTAATGTGTGAAGGGCTCTCCGCCAAATCCGACAACGGCAATCCCGCCGATTTTTAACACGGTTACGGGCACCTGTCTGAAAATCGGGTCGGTGCGAAGATTTACGATGCGGCGAAATTTTCCAAGCTCTGCGCCGGTAAACACCTTTTCCGAGCGGCCCGCAAAATGGTCGTCGAGAAGCTTCTTTGCCGTGTCGTATTCTTCGGCACCGTCGGTGCGCGTTTTGTTGAGGACGATTGTTTTACCGCCCGAAACCGAGTCGGTTGAGAATGAAGTAGCCTTATCCCAAATCTTTGATACGACGTCGGCAATTGTTCGGCCCATATACTCGCTGTGTCCGTACTTGTCGGTGATCGGCCCTTTTCCTTGGGCTCTGCCTATGAAATCAACGTGGTTGCTGTCACCCTGAACGCCGTTGAGTACCATGCACGAAACGCCGTCGTGATCTTTTTCCACAAATCTGCGGACAAAGCCCGGCCAGTCAGCCGAGAGGAGCTCACCGCCTATGACGTCGGGGTGGGTGTTGAAATTAACGAAAGCTATATCGTTCGCGCCCTCGCGCTTGAAACGGAGAAGTCTTACCGTATTATCGGCATTATCGCAGGGGCGGACTATTTCATCAAGTCTTTTTCCGGGGTTGGTTGCTACGCTGCCGTCCTTCATATAATACCTTCTTATGAAGGCTATCGGCTCGGCGGTTTCCTCCTCGGCATAGAAAAGCTCGGCATCCTTCATATCGTCTATTGCCATTACGGCAACGTCGGTGAATTTACGGTAAAGGAAATCCATATACGCCGTGTCGTTCAGGGTGTGCGGAGTCATCGTTCTCAAAACTATCGAGGTGTGCTGATGGAGCGAGGAGAGCATTATGCAGCCCTCGGGTATACCCGTTTTTTCGGTAATCCGTTTTGCTATAGCGTCGCAGTAGGGCTTCGCGATTCCAAGAAAATCCGAAGCTATTACAAGCACCGTGCTTTCTCCGTCGGATATCGCAATCGCATTAAGCTCAATAGGGTCAAGAATTCCCTTTGCGAATCTATCGCCGAAATACCCCGCAAGATATGAACCGAGGGGTGGGGTTACGTCAACTCTTGAAAAACCTGCTTTTGTCATTATAATTTCCTCCCGAAGCCATAAGCCGCACTGAAATATAAATATAGAGCGAAACAGAAATAAGAATGTGTCGCGTCGGGAGTATTTTATCACATGGGCTTAATTTTGTCAACAGCAAACATATATTTATATATTTTTGTGTACCGTTTATACTGCATATTTTTTATATCTCATTGACATGAGATTTTTTTCGTGATAAAATTTAGTGTAATGATAAAAATAATACAAAAAAGATTGATGATGTTATGACCGAAACAAAAAGAAAAGAAAAAATTGATTTCAAGCCCGTATCGCTTGCCGACAAGCAGCGCTACGATGATTTTATGGCAAAGGAAGACCGTGTTATCGGAGAGAGCGAGAGAGGATGCGAGTTTTCTTTTGTGAATCTCTATCTCTGGGGGCGGCAGAATATCGCTTTCCGTGACGGACACGCGTTACTCTTTTCACAGTTTGACCGCCGAAGCGTTTATCCTTATCCCGTCGGCGAGGGAGATAAAAAGACTGTAATCGACAGTATTATAGCTGATTCAAGGGAAAGGGGTATACCGTGTCGTATTACGGGTGTGACTCCGTCGGCAAGAGTTACCATTGAGGAGCTGTATCCCGAAAAATTCCGTTTCCATTCCGACGAGGGCTCGTTTGACTACGTTTATTCTATTGACGACCTTGCGGATCTTGAGGGTAAAAAATACGACGGAAAAAGAAATCATTTTCGCAGATTTAAAGACGCATACCCCGATTATAAAGTCCTGCCGATAACCGAAAGTAACGTTTCGTTGGCGCGCCAGATGGCAAAGGAGTGGTATGAGGAGCGCATCTCCGCAAACCCCGATGCCGATTTTCATATGGAAAAAGCGGCGCTTGAGCGCGCGTTCAGAGATTTTTCAGCGCTCGGAATGGAGGGGCTGATTATTCAAAGCGGGGATGAGGTTTTGGCGTTTACTCTTGCGAGCCCAATGTCAGAGGACACTCTTGACGTTCATTTTGAAAAGGCAAAGTCGGGAGTGCAGGGAGCATATGCCGCTATAAACTGCGAGTTTGCGAGATATATACGCGATAAATACCCGAATATAAAGTATCTTGACCGCGAGGAAGATATGGGGCTTGAAGGACTCCGTCGGGCAAAACGAAGCTATCACCCGCATCATCAGATAAAAAAGTGCTGGGCGTGTCTTTTGGAGGAGGGCTATGATTATTGATTTGCCAAGCGAGTCGGACATTCCCGCACTCCGCTCTTTATGGAAAGAGGCATTCGGCGACTCTGACGAGTTCCTTGACTCTTTTATGAGTACCGCTTTTTCACCGTGTCGGGCTATGTGTGCTACCGAGGACGGAAAAATCACGGCTATGCTGTATTGGTTTGATTGCGAGTGCCGTGGAGAGCGCGTTGCGTATTTATATGCCGTAGCCACAGCGAAAGAGTATCGCAATCAGGGTATTTGCTCGGCTTTAATGGAAAGGACGCACGGGCATCTTTCGGAAAAAGGCTACACGGGTGCGCTTTTAGTGCCCGGCTCGCCCGAGCTTTTCGCCTTTTATGAAAAACTGGGCTATAAAACCGCAACATTCGTCCGCGAGTTTTCTGTCACTGCCCAAAAAAGCAATCTTCAAGTCAAGAAAATCGAAAAAAACGAATATGCCGAGCTTCGACGCTGCTATTTGCCCGATGGGGCGGTAGTGCAAGAAAACGAAAGCTTGGATTTTCTTGACCTGCAGGACACTTTTTACACGGGCACCGGCTTTCTTCTCGCGGCTCACGTTGAGGGACGGACGCTCTTTGGAACTGAGCTTCTCGGTAAATCCGACAGGGCTGCCCAAATCGTCGGAGCTTTTGGCTTGGAACGCGGAAAAATTCGCACGCCCGGCAGGGAAAAGCCGTTTTCAATGTACAAATCCTTAAAAGAATCAAAAACGCCTCCGACCTATTTCGGCTTGGCGTTTGACTAAAAAGGTCATAACCGCTTTCTCTGCGGTTATGACCTTTTTAGATTGTTTTTTGCAGAATGCTTTTGTAAATCAAAGTTTGCTTTCGTTACCAGCCTTTTGGTATATATGCCGAGGCTATGCTAGTGTGGGTTGTAAATCCGGATTTGCTCGCAAAGGGGAGCTTTTCGACGCAAAGCTCGGGGAGCGAGTCGACCTCACCGTCAAGATACTCGGTGATACGTAAAACGGCGGTTCTTATTCTCTCCATTGCCCAGCCGTATCTTCCGTCTACTATTTCAAATCCGAACGGCTTATATGACTCGTGCCAGGTTTTGTAGTGAATTTTTTTGAGCTTCGAATAATAGGAGAGAAGCTCGGGAAGAAGTTCTTCCGCGACATGCCGAAGCGTTGCGCTATCCTTTTCGTAACCCTCGTGAAGCTTGATGCACACGTCGGTTTTAACGCAACATATTTTACATACGGTGGCAACGTATTCAAACAATTCCTTGAATACACCGTCTTTTTTCGAGTGCTCATCAAATTCTTCGTACAATTTATTATAGAGTGCGGGAAGCTCCTTGTTTCTCATTTCATAGTCGGCAAGTCCGCAGAGAATATCGTTATATACGATTTGCTTTGCCGAAAGAACGGCACGCCTCTGCGGTGAGAATTTTTCTAAAGGATAAAGGGCATCCGATATGCGCTCAAGGCTTTTTATATCAGTACTGAAAAGCAAATCCAGCCTTTTATCAAGCACCTCTCTGTCGACCTCTGCGTTGTAGGCGTGCTCGCCGTAGAGCATAATACCGGGCAGGGCGAAGCGGACGTCGGTTTCACAGCCGTCATCTCCCCAGAGTGTTGCGTATACGTCCTTTATTTTCTTTTCTTTACAAGCATAGAGAGCATCGTCAGTGGCGCTTACCGTGAGCTTGTAATCCGGGAGAAGCCCTGCCCAAAGCCATACCGCGCCCGCAAATATCGGGTTGTCGGTGAGCTCGCGGTGCTTGTCTAGCATTTTTGAAACGGTGTCTTTCGGGTTATAATAATCCCAGTACACAAGACCTACTCCGTCGGGTACGCTCTCCTTAACGGCATCGGTAAACTCTGCATTTACGTCGTAGTACTGTCCGACGGGAGATGCGAGGCGGAAATACATATCGCTCCATATCATAGGCTTAAGGCCGTATTTTTTCGTTAGTTTTTTCACCTTAGCCAGATGGTCGCAGAATATTTCGGTAGGATTCGCATATCCGTATTTTTTCAGATAATTTCCAGTGTCAAGTCCCCATGCCTCATCCATTCCGATATGAATAAGCTTTGACGTAAAGCATTCGGATACTGTGGATAAAAGCTTGTCTATAAAGTCAAGGCTTTCCTCCGTTCCCGCCAAAAGAACCGAGCGCGTGTCGGATATTCGTCTTCCGTCGCTCCATTTTATATACTGCTCAAGGTGACCGAGAGTTTGTATGCAGGGGATAATCTCAATGCCGTATGAGCTTCCGTAGCGGTCGATTTCGCGAAGCTCGTCTTTGGTATATCTTCCGCGCATATATCCAAAGTAGGGAAGCCCCTCTACCTCGTACACGTCTTCCATATAAAGCATAGCCGCGTTAAGACCGAAAAGAGCCATATATTCGATGTAATTTTTTATGGCATCGATATTCATAACGCCCGCGCGCGACATATCAAACATAACGCCGCAGCGTCTAAATTGCTCCTTTTCGCGTATTTCTCTGTCGACGCCGCCTTTGATAAGCTCAGCTGAAAGCATGACTGAGCGGAAAAGCTGTGAATCGTTTGCATACTCCACCTCTATTTCGAAGCCGACTTTGGAGACTTTTAAGGACTTTCCCTTAGAGTATTTGATAACGTAATTTTCACAGTCCGTCAGGGGAATTTTATTGAACAAACGGCAAAGCTGTTCTTTTTTATCTTCAATACCAACAAAAAGCATTGCAATACCTCATTTACTATCTGTTTAGGCAGGTGTAAAGAACATTTCTGAGCCTGGGTTGATAATAGGTTTCCTGGGGATTCAGCATATGATGCGTGTAAAACATAGAAAGCTTAAGGTCGGGATCAACTAGCAGGGTTGCGCCTGCCGCACCGCCCCAACCGAATTCGCCGACACTTCCTGTGCTTCCGCTTTCTGCTTTATTCATCATCGTTCTTACGCCAAGACCGTATCCGTAGCCGCGAAGCTGTGACCACGTCATATATTTAAGCCGTTTTTCGTCAAGTTGATTCGTGCGCAAAAGCTCAATAGTGCCTGATGAAATAATTTGTTCGCCATTCATCCCGACACCTCGGTTTGCAAGTGCGGACGCAAATTTTGAGTAGTCCGAAACCGAGGTTGTAACTCCTGCGCCACCGCTGTCGTATTCGGTGCCGAAAACGTATGGCACGGATTTTCCCACGTTTATCAGTTTCCCCTCGTTTTTATCCTGCGCGGTTGCCTGGAGTTTTGCAAGGTCGGCATCGCTCTTTATTTGATATTTGTACATCTCGGCAACTCTGTCAATTACAGCTTCGTTGTGATAATAGGACTCCTTCATATCAAGGGGCGCGAAAATATTTTCCGAAACGTAATCTCTGAATTTCTTACCCGAGATAATCTCTACCACAGCGGCAAGAACATCGTGGCTTATTCCGTACTGCCATCTCTCTCCCGGTTCGAAAGCAAGCTCGTTTTCGGCAAGCTTTTTCATAACGGTAAGAGTATCTGCTTTGCCGTCCGTCATTTCTCTCGCCTCTTCTACGGTCTTATGGTTGGGGGTGAGCATTGGAAGACCCGAGGACATAGTAAATAAGTGCCTTAAGGTTATAGGCGTGTTACATTTTCGCGTGCTTCCGTTCTCGTCACGGACGTACATATCCTTATATTCGGGAAGAAAATCGTATAACGGGTCGTCGAGCAGGAAAAATCCTCTTTCGTAAAGTTGAAGCGCTGCAACAACGGTGATGGGTTTTGAGCAGGAAAAGACGTTAAATAAGCGGTCTGTGCCCATTTTTATCTTCTTTTCGTAGTTTTCATAACCCGATTGATAGGTGAATACCTCTTTATTCTCAATGCATACGCTGATTGAGTTGCCGGGCATTCTCCAAGAGGTCAGCCTATCCATAAAATCCTTCATAAAATCAAAGTTCATAAAGTTTCCCTCAATAATGTTTTAGCTTGTTTTCGTAAATTCTATACTCGTTATAGGTACGCTGTCACCGCCCTCTTTGCGTTCAAGAAGCACGCGGTATTTGCCGGGCTTTGGTATTATGAATTTTCCCGCATCGCGGCAGATTCGTAGATTATACGCGTTTTCGGTTCTGCTGATTGAATAACGCGAAAGCTCCTCGTTCATATTAACGTCGCAGGTTTTATCGGCAACGGTAAGAGAAAAGCCGCATAGGTTATCCTTGATGCCGTCCTCTACGATAAACGATGCGTGAACCATAGTTGCCGAGTATTCGCCTGCTTCTTCAAAAACGGCATCCCAACACATAATTTCGCGGCTGTCGGTCCAGAAATATGCTTGGCAGTTTTTGTTTATCGCGAGACCGTTTTTGCCATAGTCGGCAATAAACGTGCTTTTTTCATATTTCAGCTTTTCGGGATTGCCGTTTTCGTTGCCTTTTAATACCTTATATCCCCATAACGTGCCGAGCGAGAGTCTGTTGCCGTTTTGCAATGGCTCTTTTGGGAATTCGGGTTTTTCCGTAAATTCTATTTTGTATACCGGAACGGCAAACGGACACTCGGACGGGGTAATGGTTATCTGAGTTCCTCTGAGACTGTATTCGGGCTTTTTATCATATCCGAGCACTGTTACGCTCTTAACGGTGTTTCCTTTTCCGATATTAAGCGATATTTCTTTTGGCTTTTTAGCTTCAACGTAAAGATATAGATTATTTTCATTGTGTGATACGTACCCCCACGGGAACGAGGAGGAAAACGGATTTCCTTTAACACCGCCGTATACAGCCTCGGCATTTCGGCTCGTCCACTCGCTCATCCTTTTAAGAATGCTTACCGTTTCATCGGTAAGAGTGCCGTCGCCCTTTGGTCCAACGTTTAAAAGCAGAGATGAATTTGAGTTCATAGCCCTACAAAGAATTCCGATAGTCTCTTCGGGGCTCTTCCAGTTTTTGTCATTTTTCTTATAACCCCAGGTGTCGTTGAGGGTTATCAAGCATTCGGTGTTCACTCCCACCGGTGCTATCGGAAGAGTGTTGTCGCTGAGTGATTCGTAGTCGTTGCAATCATGGGCAATGCGGGAGTTTATCTGACAGTTCGGCTGAATGCTTTTTACAAGATTTCTGAGCTCGACGGACTGCTCTTTCGTGATATCGTGCGGAAAATCGAACCAGATGAGTTTAAGGTCACCGTAATTTGTAAGCAGCTCTTTTACCTGGGGAAAGCTTTTTTCGCGTAGGTACTTTTCGAAATCTATATTATCGTCGGGGTAATCCCAATAGTTTCTGTGTTTGGTGAATTTCCTATGAATACAGTGAAAATTGCCACCGCCGTTCTTGTCGTACCAGTCAAGAGCGTGGGAGTAGTAAAAACCCAGCTCCAAGCCTTGATTTCTGCATTCGTCGGCAAGCTCGCGGCATATGTCGCGGCCGAAAAAGCCGTAGGTGGAATAATCGGTATACTCGCTCTTGAAAAGGCAGAATCCGTCATGGTGTTTTGTGGTAAGCACGATATACCGTATGCCC
>JAZLAO010000057.1:0-3058 GCA_045613205.1 Eubacteriales bacterium
ACTGTGATATTGCCCTGCTCCGTTCTTCCGACGAAGGAGAGACTTGGGAGTTTGACGGTATAATTGCCAAGGCTTCTGATTTTGGTGTAAAGAATCTTATGAGTGTATCAAGCCTTGTTCAAAAGGACTCTTCCCTTTCATTCTATTTTTTAATTAAGGAAAACGACGGTACTTCCACTATAGGAAGATGTACAAGTAAAGACGGTATTAAATTTCATCCCGAAGATGCGGAGCGTTGTAATTTTTTAGCCAAAAAAGGCTATTATGTAGTCAACAATGACAGGATATCGCGGCTTTCCGACGGAAGAATAATATTTCCGGCTTCGTACTATTATTTGACCGAAGTAGGTTACCCTCCCGCAAAAGCGACTATACTTGTTTCATGCGATGATGGCAAAACGATTGAAGACGGCGGCTTTTATCTTGAATCTGCTCATACTATCAATTCAAAACGCGGTCTTCAGGAACCGGGTGCCATAGAAACCGATGACGGAATTTATATGTGGTTCAGAACTAATTACGGTTGTCAATATGAGTCGCGGTGCGAAGGATTGAGTTTTAATTTTTCCACACCGCTTCCATCAATATTCACCTCCCCTATGTCTCCTATGCAATTTAAGCGAATTGACGGTGTGTATTACTCTATATACAATCCGATACCCTTATATAACGGCAGAGAATTTTATCCGGGAACGCACGGCAGAGATCCGATAGTAATACGAAAGAGTCTTGACGGCGTAGATTTTGGTCTCCTCAACGTTATAGACGGCGGTGACGAGAGACGAGGTTACTGTTACCCTGCTATATTTAAAACGAATGACGAATGTTTGCTTATCGCGTATTGCCGCGGAGATGTTTTTATAGACGGCGGGTTGCTCGATTCAACGGGTATTGTTAAGCTCAAAATCGCATCAATAGAGTAAAACATAATATTTTGTTGGTAACTATTGAATTTGTCTGATTTTTATGATATAATACTCTAGTATTAAAATTTCGGAGGAATTTAAAAATGAGAATGCGTGTTCTTACCCGCACAAGCAAAGGAAAGCTCCTTGCTATTGCTGATGAAGTTACAAAGCTTATAAGCGCTGATAAAGCAACCGACACTATTATGCCCGCATATCCTTGCGACGGCGAAAGACTTATTGTGGTTGTTGCTACCGCAAAGTCTTCTATGCCCAATGACTTTGGAAGATTTATGCGTTCAATCAAGAAAACCACCAGCGCAAATATTGCCTTTATCATTGACGGATCTGCTGAAAATGCAGCAAAAATTGTTGAGATGGCAAAGACGAACGATTCTAACGTAATCGACGACGATATCCTTTACATAAAGGGCGGTCTTCCCTTCAAGTTCATGAGGGGCGTTTCCTCTGATGAAATGGCAACCGTTAAAACCTGGGTTGAGGGTATACTTGCAAAGCTTAAATAATTTAGAGCACAAAAAAGCACTTACGGTAAACGATTTTTTAAGTCGTTATCATAAGTGCTTTTATTTTTTAGTAGAGATTACTTAACGAACTCATCGTAAATTGCACGCAAAGCAACACTGTAGTCGTTAGCATCAACACCGACGATTATATTAAGCTCACACGAACCCTGATCGATCATTCTGATGTTTACACCCGCGTTTGCGAGTGCGGTAAATATACGAGCAGCAGTTCCCTTCGCTTTTACCATACCGCGTCCTACGACAGCGATAAGTGCGAGGTTTTCCTCAACGAAAATGTTTTCGGGATTTACAGCTTTGCAAATGTCCGCCATAACGTCGGCTCTTTTATTCTGGAGCTCCTTTGTGGAAACTACAACCGACATCGTATCAATTCCGGAGGGAAAATGCTCGAACGAAATTCCGTTCTGCTCGATTGCCTGAAGTACGCGACGGCCAAATCCGAGCTCTCCGTTCATCATATCCTTTTCAATAGTGATAGTTGAAAAGCCTACTCTTCCCGCAATACCGGTGATAATGTCTTCGCTTATCTCATCGGTTTGCGGAACAATGAATGTACCCTTGTGGTCGGGGCAGTTTGTATTTCTGATGTTTATCGGAATTTTAGAATAACGAACCGGGAATATAGAGTCCTCATGCAAAACGGTAGCGCCCATGTACGAAAGCTCACGAAGCTCTTTATACGTTATTTTATCAATAGGCTTGGGATTTTCAATAAATCTGGGGTCTGCCATAAGGAAGCCGGAAACGTCAGTCCAGTTTTCGTATACCGTCGCAGAAGCAGCTCTTGCTACTATCGAACCGGTAATGTCAGAGCCGCCGCGTGAAAATGTTTTTACCGTTCCGTTTGGCATAGAGCCGTAAAATCCGGGAACTACCACGTGGTCGTGCTTAGCAAGGTAGGCACTGAGAACGTCGTTTGTCTTTTCTGAATCAAACGTTCCGTTTTCCTTGAAGAAAATTACCTTTTTAGCATCTACAAAATCAAACCCGAGATACTTCGCGAGTATCATTGCGTTGAGATACTCTCCTCTGGAGGCGATGTAATCACGACCTGAGCTATGCAGAAGCGAATTTTTGATTTTTTCATAAATTTCTGTAAGGTCAATATCGATTTCTAGGTCTCTGATTATATCGTTATATCTTGATTTAATCTGCTCAAAAACTTCTGTTATATCTTCTTCGTTTGAAGCAAGCTCATAGCACTTATAAAGAAGGTCTGTAACCTTTTCGTCTGTGCTGTTTCTTTTTCCCGGCGCCGAAGCAACAACGTATCTTCTTTCCGGTTCAGCCTTTATAATATCGGCAACCGCGCGGAAATGCGAAGCATCAGCAAGCGACGAGCCGCCAAATTTTAAAACCTTTACACTCATAAATATATCTCCTAAAAAAACAGATACTAATATTATATTCATTCAAATGCTATTTGTCAAGTCAAATAAAAGAAGAATTAAAAAAAATACAAAAATCTATTGACTTTTCTTTTTTGTTCTGCTATAATGTAGAGGTCGCGTGGAGAGATGGCCGAGTTGGTCTAAGGCGCACGACTGGAAATCGTGTAAACCCTAATACGGTTTCAAGGGTTCGAATCCCTTTCTCTCCGCCACA
>JAZLAO010000058.1:0-4493 GCA_045613205.1 Eubacteriales bacterium
GGGGCTGAGTCATTAAGAATTCAGATAAATCAAGAGTTTTTTAGAAATTTAATTAAGAAAATCTGAATTCTTAGTGCGAAGCACCTTTGGGGCTTGCTTGATTTAGAGCAGAAATCGTCGGCTGACGAGCGAGAAGCGTACAAAGGTACGCTGAGCGAGGAAACGGCGATACAAAAAGAGCATAAAAAGGAAGAAATTTGTAGAATTTCAACCTTAAAAAAACCACAAAGCATAAAATTAGAGCGAAGAAACCGTATTTTTAACGGAATCCTCGCTCTTTTTGGGTTATGCCTAAATGAAGCAGCCCCTTAACATATATTTTAGATTTTTATAACTAAATGCTTGTTATTTTTGAATCAATACTTGAAAATTGGGGAAAATATGATATAATATATAATATAAATGTTCCCCAAGGAGATTGTTATGCAAAACAATTTTGAAGAAATACAGAACCTGCTCAGAACAAAAGCTGAATACCAAGCGAGATTAAATTTGATTCCGTATGAAGGAACAGTTGATATAAAGGAGAATTCAGAAAAAAAATATTTATATATACGCAAACGAGATGCAGGAAAAATCAAATCGACGTACGTTGGAATTTATTCCGAGGAATTATACCAAACGCTTCTTCGCGGAGTGAAGGAAGCAAAGGAAATCAAAAAGCAAATACGTTTTATAGAGAAGAAGCTCGCAACTTTAGGATACAGCTATGAAGAACTTTCTCCCGACGTTATTTTAAATTTGGATTTTGCAAGAGCAAATATGAAGTCTATTATTTATGACCAAGCCGTACTTGAAGGGGTGTCAACTACTTTTCCTGATACCGAGCTGATAATTGAGAACGGTAAGATTAATAACGTAAGCGCGGAGGACGTTCAAAAGATATTGAACTTAAAGCGCGCGTGGGAGTTCATTCTCGATAAAGACGTAGTTCGGTCTCCTACAAGCTACTACGTGTGTCAGTATATTGCACGTCTTGTCAACGAGGGATTTTATTACGACGGAGGCAGAATAAGAGGGGTTCTGGTAAAGATTGGAGGCTCAAGCTATATTCCGCCGCTTCCGATTGAATATGAGATAAAGGAAAAAATCGATAATATAGCAGCCTCTGGTGCATCACCGATTGATGTTGCGATTGAACTTGCGCTGTTCGTTATGAAAACACAGATTTTTAATGATGGTAATAAGAGGGCTGCGATTATCTTTGCAAACCATTACCTTATTGCGCACGGTGCGGGACTTTTAGTCGTTCCCGAAAATCTCGTTTCACAATTCAAAAAATTACTCGTAAGATACTATGAGGATAATGATGTCGGTGAGATAAAAGATTTACTTAAAAAACAATGCTACAGGAATTTCAAATGAAGCCTATTTAAAAGCTCTTCGTTACAAAAAAACTCTGCGTGAGATATTAAATTCTCCGCAGAGTTTTTTATTCAGTTTTTATCCAACATAAGAAATGCTTTGGTTTTTTCGCTTTTCGGGTTTCCGAATACCTCGTCTGCGCATCCCTCTTCTTCGATAAGACCGTCGGAGATAAATATTACGTGGTCGGCAACGCTTTTTGCAAATTCCATTTCGTGAGTGACTATTACCATAGTGCGCTCGGAATCCTTGAGAGAGCGGATAACCCGCAATACCTCACCGGTAAGCTCGGGGTCAAGAGCCGAGGTCGGCTCGTCAAAACAGAGTATATCGGGGGAAAGCATAAGGGCTCTCGCTATTGCGACACGCTGCTGCTGTCCTCCGGAAAGCTGACACGGGTAGGCGTTTGCTTTTTCGGAAAGTCCCACGGTTTCAAGAAGCTTCTCAGCGCGGGCGCGTATATCTTCAATAGGCTCAACCTCACCCTCGGGTGTGGTTTTTCTTTTTGCCCTGAGCTTTGGAGCAAGCATAAGATTTTCGATTACGCTATACTGTGGGAAAAGATTAAACTGCTGAAAAACGAGTCCGAAAGAAAGCTGTGCCTCGGGAGTTACTACGGGCTTTTCACCGTCCTTTGCCGAGAAAACGCTTTTGCCGTTTACGATAATCTCACCGCTGTTTGCGGTTTCAAGGAAGTTAAGACAACGGAGAAGCGTTGTTTTTCCGCCGCCTGATGAGCCGATAATAACGAGAACCTCGCCTTTTTTCACATTGAGATTTATTCCTTTTAAAACCTCGGTATCTCCAAAGCTTTTCCGTAGGTTTTTAATTTCAAGCATATTCATAAATCGCTCCTAGGCTTTAAAATAGTCAAGCTTCTTCTCGATTTTTCCGAAAAGAATGGTGAGAAGTCCAACGAATATGAGATAAAATCCGCCCGCAAGGAATATAGGCCAGATAAGCCCCTTGACCGTCATAAATTCGGTTGCTTCATAAATGAGTTCATAAACCGCTATTGTATTCGCAAGAGAGGTATCTTTAATAAGAGTAATTATTTCGTTTGACATTGGCGGAATAATTCTTTTTACAACTTGAAGAAGAATTACCTTGAAAAACGCCTCGCTCTTCGTCATTCCGAGAACTTGACACGCCTCGTACTGACCTTGAGAGATAGATTGAATACCGCCGCGGAATATTTCCGAAAAATAAGCCGCGTAATTTATAGCAAATGCAACGAGAGCCGCTATAAACCGAGTAGAGAAGGTTTGGTCAAACCAAGTCCAACCGGTGTTCATTTGAGGCCAAACGAACAGATTAAGTAGTCCAGGCAGGTAGAATATCGCAAAAATCTGAAGCATAAGCGGAGTGCCGCGAAGTATCCACACGAGAATTTTCGAGAGCATACTTAAAGGGGCAAACTTAGACATCGTACAAAACGACATAAGCAGCCCCAATGGCAACGCCAGAATAAGCGTTAAAAGAAACAAAAAGAATGCGGTTGTAAATCCACCTGCGAGCTGGGAACAAACGTCTAAAAATAGTTCCATTCTCGCTTTTCCTTAATTTTCAGAGATTATTTAAGTGCATCCTCGTTAAGAGAAACAGCATACTTCTTAAGAAGCTCGGTCATAGTTCCGTCGGCATATTTAGCTTTAAGGAATTTATCAAGCTCTGCTTTCAGGTCGCTTCCCTTTCTGAGACCTACTGCGAAGATTTCCTGACCGTATTTTGCACCGTCAAGAATTTTAAGACCGGTGTAATCACCCTTGCCAAGCATGCTTTCTGCCATTGTCAAGTCGATAATTGCCGCCTGGGAGTTGCCCGAAGCTACTTCGTTGAGGGCATCAACCTGCGCGCCCACCTTGTTAACGGTGGAAGCCTTTATCGTGTCGGTTGCAACCTTGTGACCGGCAGAGCCGTCCTCAACTGCGAGGGAGAGGTTTGCGACGTCAGCTGCGGTGTACGTGCTGTCGCTCTTTACTACAACTACCTGGGCATTCTTTGCGTAAGGAAGAGAGAAATCAATCTCTTGACCGAGATCGTCGGAAGCAGTCATTCCGTTCCAGATAAGGTCGATTTGCTTTGAGTTTATTTCAGCAACCTTGTTCTTCCACTTAATAATAACTATCTGACAGTTAACGTCGAGAGATTCTGCGAACATTTGCGCGAGCTCTGCATCAAATCCAACCCACTCACCGCTTTCCTCGTCGATGTAATCCATGGGAGGATATACGGTAACGCCGACAACAAGCTTGTCAGCAGCCTTTACTCTTGCAAGGTCGCCGTCTGCTCCGCCGCCACAGGATACGAGTGACATTGCGAGCATCATAACTGCCAAAATAAGTGCTAAAATCTTTTTCATTTTTGTTTTCTCCAATCTGATTATGTAACAAGTTTTTCACTTTATCTCGCTAAAGCACTAATATGATAGCACTTTTTGCAGAAAAAGTCAATACCTTTTGAAAAATAAATGCAACAAACGCAAAAAGACCTAAAAGCATAAAAAGACAGCTTTTATTGCTTTTAAAACAGTAAAAACGGGATAGAAATGCAGTACAGATTGCATGTCTATCCCGTTTTAACCCGTGCCTAAATTCGACAGACCCGTGTAACTTTATTTGTTTTTCTTCTTAGGCAAGAGTGAATAATCCGAACTCGCTCTGAATCCTTAATTTTCAGCGCTTTCGGCACTTATCTCTCTTGCAAAGTCCACACTTGGCTGCGAGAGCCAAGCCCCAAAATCAACTTAAAATTAAGGCACAGAGTTCTCCGAATTTTCGAGAGAGCAAATTTTGCGAAGGACGAGGTTAAAATTAGAGATAATATGCGGATATTACGAGAATTTTTACCGATGTAATTCGCAAAATTCGCCTCTCTAAAACATGTTCGGATTATTCACTCTTGCCTACCCGATTTTAAGTCGAATCATAACGACGGTGCACTGACCTTCGCCGTTGTTGATAAACTCGTAATCACCGAAATCCGCTGGGATTGCTGCCGCCTGAAGAAAATCGAGCGTTGTCTGTCTTTCGGGGTGGGATTTTGAACGTATGGTGATATTCTTTCCGATTGTAAGAGTTGCAACCTGAAGGAATTTTCCCTCGGTGCTGTATTCGCAGAATTCGTTG
>JAZLAO010000059.1:0-3898 GCA_045613205.1 Eubacteriales bacterium
GAGGAGCTTTGGCGCGGACTTGCTTTGCTTCTTGGCGACGGTGAGGATAGTGCTGAGGATGTTAGAGCAGAGTACCTTTCGCTTTGTCGCGAAGCAAAGCAGGGCGAGAACCACGAGATAAATTTATTGTCGGTTTTTGAGGAAATGCTGATCTCCCGAGATAAGGATAAATCACAGGCGCAGGCTATTGCCACAGAATTCCGTGCCCTTTCGATGGTGCATATAAAGACCTTTCGGGGTGTAAGGACTATGCTCCTTGAGCTGAAAAAGAAGGGAAGGGTTTATCTTGTTTCCAACGCCCAGAGTTGCTTCACTATATCCGAGCTTCGCTCGACCGGACTTTTGGGTCTCTTTGACGGAATAGTAATCTCCTCCGACGTTGGGGTGAAAAAGCCCTCGCCCGAGATCTTCCGTATAGCCTTCGACCGCTTCGGCATCACCGGGGAAAACAGCATCTACGTCGGAAACGATATGCGTGACGACGTTCTCGGCGCGACGCGCTTTGGTATGCCTACTCTCTATATTGAAACCGCCCAGTCGGGAAAATATCCTGACCTCGATCTGCCCGAGCCAACCTACAAGGCGAAAACTCATATGGAAATGAAGAAAATCCTTCTCTCGCTTGCCTGATACTTTTTCTCACTTGACAAACACCCTAAAAGATAGTATAATAAAATAGATATAAGAAAGAAAGCACTTACCTTTTGGTAAATGGGTAGACGAAATGGATAGAGATAGTATATTTAATTTTTCCTCGGGTCACTCGATGCTCCCCCTCGAGGTTCTTGAGCGCGCGCAGGCAGAGATGCTCTCCTACGGCGATTCGGGAATGTCGGTTATGGAGCTTGATAGCGATTCACCCGAGTTTCGCGAGATCCTTGACGGTGCAGAGGATGCGCTCAGAAGGTTGATGAACATTCCCGCGAACTATAAGATACTCTTCCTGCAGGGCGGTGCATCCTCGCAGTTTGCCGCAGTACCAATGAACCTTCTTTCCTCTCATAAGTGCGCGGACTATATCGTTTCTGGCCGCTTCTCCAAGAAGGCCTGCGACGAGGCAAAAAAGTATGGTGATATCGCTATTGCCGCCTCCTCTGGCGGAGCATCTCCCGCTTTTTCTACCGTTCCCGCAACAAAGCGCTCGGACTTTCGTCCTGACGCCGACTACGTGCACATTTGCTTTAACAACACCGTCTATGGCACGAAGTTCCACTATATTCCCGACACCGGAAATATTCCCCTCGTTGCGAATATGTCCTCCTGCATCTGCTCCGAGCCTGTTGACGTGACTAAGTTCGGTCTTATCTACGCCAGCGCGCACAAGAATATCGGCCCCGCAGGACTTACTATCGTAATCGTACGTAATGACCTTATCGGCGATGCCCGTAAGGATACACCATCTATGCTTGACTATAAGCTCCTCTCCGAGAACAACTCGGTATATAACACTCCTCCCATTTACAGCATCTATATGGCAAAGCTTGTTCTTGAATGGATGCTTTCGGTAGGCGGACTTGAGGAGATGAAGCGCCGCAACGAGCGTAAGGCAAGCCTTCTTTACGACTACCTTGACGGCAAGGGTCAGTCCTACTACACCGCGCCCGTTGATAAAAAGTGCCGCAGTATGATGAACGTCGTGTTCGTAACCGGAGACGGCGAGCTTGATAAGAAGTTTATAAAGGAAGCGGCGGAGCAGGGGCTCATAAACCTTCAGGGTCACCCCAGCGTAGGCGGAATGTGCGCCTCGATGTACAATGCGATGCCATACGAGGGTGTTGAACGCCTCGTTAAGTTTATGACCGAGTTCGCAAGAGATAATATCAAGATTCAGGGATAATTAGATAATAAGAATTTGGATAGTAGAAAAGGGGCGCATCGCGCCCCTTTTTGGTTGAAAGAGTTGATATTGATGTGGTACGTGAGTTTGCCATTCGGGCAATATTTTTCGCTCGCCGCCGGGAAACAAGCTTCCTGACGGCTTACGCTCAACGGATAAGTTTTTACCAAATCGGTTTCAATTTTAATTATTCGTCCTAATTTATATGGTAGATGATACCTCTTAAAATCATTACTGTTTTTTCATTTGTCTGAGAAAGCAGAACACAGCAATTGCTGTTATTCCTGCGCTATATAGTAAAATCGGTAAAATATGTGTTGCTGCAAGCCTAAAATCTCCGCAAAACAACGCTTTTTCCATTTCTGCTGCGTGAACGAACGGGAGAGCATTGGCTATTTTCTCAAAGAAGCCTCCCGCGAGCTTTAAATCGAACCACACACCCGAAAGCCACGCAGAGAGATTTGTAAGTAACGCTCCGCAAATGCCGCCGACCTGCTTGACACTGAAGATACTGCCGCACAAAAGTCCAAGTGCAATATCGAAAATAGCCATAGGAATTATACCGATAATCGCATATATAGCATTTACGCTAAGCGAAAGCCCCAAAGGAATTGCAACAAGGTAGCAGATAACCGTCTGACAGAGAGCTATGGGCAAAAGTGGAAGCATATATCCAATAATAAAATCAAAGCCCGTAAGAGGTGTTGTGTATAGCCTTTGCAGAAGCGCGCTTTCTCGATCTTTTGCAATTAGCGTTGCTGAAAACAACGTCATAAATGAGATCCCAAATACGGTAATGCCGGGGGTTAGTGTGTCTATTTCAAACAGACTTACGGGAATGTTTGATTGTATAGCGCTGAGAAGCAATAACAAAATGAGTGGGAATCCCAAGCCAAAGCCAAGATTGATAGGATCACGCAAAATCTCTTTTGTATTTCTTTTAGCAAAAGTCATCATTTTCATACCGCACTCTCCTTTACGATAGAAACGAATGCTGATTCAAAGTCGTTGGTATTAGCCTTAGCGTTTAATTCTTCTACTGTTCCTACGGCAAGGAGCTTGCCGTTTTTCATAATACCGATGCGGTCGGAAAGTGCTTTTGCTTCTTCCATATAGTGTGTTGTCAAAATAATTGTTACATTGCCTTTCAAAGATCTAATGGTTTCCCAAAGCTCGTTCCTTGCAATAACATCAAGTCCAAGCGTAGGTTCATCCAAAAACAGAATTTTTGGTTCACTGATCAACGCCATTGCAATACTGACACGACGTTGCCAACCTCCCGACAGCTTTCCTGCTTTTCTGTTCAGAACATCAGCCAAAGAAAATTGCCTCGAAAGTTCTCCAATCTTCGCAGAGGTCTTTTCTTTTGAGAATCCGTGAATGCCACAAATTAGCTCTAAATTTTCTTTTACGGAAAGGTTAGGAGCAACGGCGGTTTCTTGCGGCGATATGCCAATCAGTTGTTTTACCTTTTCCGATTCCTTTATAATACTATAACCGCTTACAACGGCATCTCCATCCGTAGGCTTTGTCAGACAAGAAAGCATTTTGATCGTTGTAGTCTTTCCCGCACCGTTTAAGCCAAGCAGAGAGAATAGTTCTCCCCCTTGTATTTCTAAATCAAGCTTATCTACGGCAGTTATATTTTTGTACTGCTTGATAAGCTTGGTCGTTTTAATTGCTTGCATTCATTTTTCCTCTATTTCTTTTTTACTTGCGAATGTTATTATAGCAAAAAAAATCGGAGAAATGTTGATTTTTGACTGTTCGGTATTTTTTGACGTGTATTCGGTTTTGTTCTCAAAAAATCAAATATACACAGAGTGAAAAAGCTCGCAAAAAACAAAAACGCAGAAAAGACACAAACAATTGTATCCTATTCTGCGTCTCTTTATGGTGGATCCGACGGGGGTTCGCAAAAGCGAATATACCACTACTCTGTGCCTGACAAGCAAGCTTGTCGATCTTCGAGTGGGGTATGTGCACCCGTATTCGGCACAAAGTGCCGAGCGAGTTCAACTCCTACGGCGAAGTCGTCAAAAAGAAAAAGGACGCACAAGG
>JAZLAO010000060.1:0-10469 GCA_045613205.1 Eubacteriales bacterium
TTATACTTTACTGCGACTCGTTACGCCAAAATCCATCAAAAATTTGTTAGCCGGAAGATGCTACGCAGTTTTGAAATAATAGATTTTTTCATATTCGAGCTGAATTTTTAGAGAAATATACGAATATTTAAGAAAAATTTAGCGATGAAGATGGGAAAATCTATATTTCAAAACCTTATGAGTTCGACTCTCTTCGGCTATAACACCTTAAAAACGAGCTTTTATCTGTTGAATACGCCTTTTTTTACCATTTCCCGATACTCGCCCGGTAGCATTCCCGTGCATTTTTGAAATGTTTTGGTAAAATACGAGCGGTTTTCAAAGCCGCATCGGCTCCCAACCTCGTAAATATTAAGTTGCTCTTCGATAAGAAGCCTTTGCGCCATTTTACAGCGCGTACGGTTAACGTAGGAAACGAACGACATTCCCGTATACTTATGGAATTCTCGCGATAAATAGCATTTACTGACACCGACGAAGGCTGCGGCATCGTCAAGCGAAAAATTTTTACTGTACGAGGCACGTATATAATCTATAGCGCCCTTGACGTATGAAAGACTGCGCTCGGTACGTTCAGACTGTACTGCCGGTGTACTGTATTCCCCTGCAAGCAGTATCAAAATCCGCAGGACAGTGCTGCGAATCATCGCTATTCGACATAACGCTTCGGGCGGCAAGGAATATGCCGCGTCAAGCTCCGAAAGAAGCGCCCTTACCCTTCCGTCATTTATCTTCGTTTCAAAGGACAGGCCGTTCGTATCAATGCCATTCGCTATACAGAAGGAGCGGTCGATTATAAGATAACTGTGGAACATATCCTCCCCCAGTACGCCTATACTGTGCAGATGGTTTGCATCTATAACGGCTATATCCCCCTCGGAAACCGCTATGGTTTGACCGTTATTAAAGATATATCCCTCTCCGCGCTCGATATATAAAATTTCTATATTTTCATGCCAATTTGACGACGGAAACATGACGTTGCGCTTCCTTACCGTTGACCTCTTATATATAAACGGAAGCTGAGAGTCCTCGAGATTATGGCTTTCGTATTTACTCACGTTTTTTCCTTTCGCAAAAATATAGTATAAATAGCAAGAAAATGTTATTTACAAACATATTATTCCATAGTATAATGAAAATGTCAATAGAAAATTAAAATTTTGTGTTACAAGGAGATTTTTTATGAACAAGATTGGCGCGCTTTTACCGGTACGTCCCGAAACCAACATTGACGTTGAATTCAAAAAGATGAGGGATATCGGCTGTGAATGCTGTCAGATAACCGTTTGGGATATGTCACTTTACACCGACGAAAACGCCGAGGCTTTGATTAAGGCTTCAAAGGAATACGGAGTTGAGATTTCCACCCTTTGGACCGGTTGGTCGGGCCCCAAAGTATGGAATTTTGTAGACGGTCCCGAGGTTCTCGGAATAGTTCCCCCCGCCTACCGTACGAAGAGAACCGAGGATATTCTTTTAGGCGCTGACTTTGCGGTTAAAATCGGCGTGTCGCGCATTGCTACCCACGTCGGCTTTATGCCTGAAACTATTTCCGACCCCAATTATTACGGCGTTATAGCCGCATTGCGCTATATTGCAAAGGAGTGCCAGGCGCGCGGTCTTTCTTTCCTTTTCGAAACCGGCCAGGAAACTCCCACCACCCTTCTCCGCGCTATTGAGGATATCGGATATGACAACGTAGGCATCAACCTTGATACCGCAAACCTCATCCTTTACGGCAAGGCTAACACTGCTGACGCCGTTACCGTATTCGGCAAATACGTTATGGATACTCACATCAAAGACGGTAATTACCCCACTTGCGGAAAACTCCTCGGAAAGCAGGTTAAAGTCGGTGAGGGTGTTGCGGATCTTCCCGAGGTTATCAAGCGTCTTAAAGCGGTTGGTTACACCGGCAATTACATTATCGAGCGCGAAATCAGCGGTGACCAACAGACTAAGGATATAAAGGACACCATAGCTTACCTTAAAACTATACTTAACTGATTTTAGGAGAAACGCATGTTAAAAGCTGCTATACTGGGCTTTGGCGGTATCGCGAAGTCGCACAGAAAAGGTTATGCAAACCTTAAAAAGCAAGGAAAGGCAGAGCTTATCTGCGCCTGCGATATAGATCCCGAAGCATTTACACGAAAAATCGAAATAAATATTGAAGACTCCACAGAGGTGCTTGAAGAGCACATCAATTTTTATACCGATATTGATGAAATGCTCGAAAAAGAAGAGATTGATTTTATCGATATATGTCTTCCCACGTTTCTGCATAATAAGATGACTGTGTATCTGCTTAATAAGGGCTACAACGTTCTTTGTGAAAAGCCGATGTCGCTCACCTACGACGAGTGTGCTGAAATGGTACAGGCGGCAAAGAATAGCGGCAAGGAGCTTATGATATCTCAGTGCCTCCGCTTCTCTAACGCGCATAATTACGCGAAGTCCGCAATTGATGACGGACGCTTCGGACGTGTTCTCGGTGCGTATTTTGCAAGACTCAGCGCGCCGCCAAGTTGGTCGTGGGAAAACTGGTTCATGAATCCCGGGCGCTCGGGCGGATGCCTTACCGACCTTCATATTCACGACGTTGATATGATACGCTATCTTTTCGGTGAGCCGACTGCCGTAAGCTGTCACGCAACTACGAGCATCTGTAAGCACGACACGGTACACTCTTCGTTCTTCTACGGAGACACTCCCGTTACCGCTATCGGAGATTGGACACTCACCGGTATGCCCTTCAAATCGGAATTCCGCATTGACTTTGAAAATGCAACTCTGGACTGTAAGGGATATACCATTACCATTTATCCGAAGGACGGAGGCGAAAGCTATCAGCCCGAGTATGAAAACACAAGCGCATACGAGAGTGAGATTTCCTTCTTCTGCGACGTCCTTGGCGGAAAGCTCGAAAACACTGTAAGCCCCGCGACAAGCGCCGCAATGACGATAAAGCTCGTAGAAGCATTGCGCAAGAGCGCTGATGCAAACGGCAAGGTAGTTAAGTTTAATACAGAAAACTAATATTTATTTAATAACAACACAAAAATTCCGCGATTTTGGCTTTACGTCAAAGTCGCGGATTTTTTATATTTGATATTTTGACGGCGCTATGCCCGTATGCTTTTTGAAGTCCCTTGAAAAATCGTATAGACTTGAATAGCCAAGAGCTGCCGCAACGTCGCTGAGCGTTCCGTAATCGCTTCCGAGCATCTCCTTTGCTTTCTCAATACGGATTTGCTTTGCGTAAACCATTGGGGAAACTCCCATATGCTCGGTAAAGGTTTTTCTAAAGTATACCGTGGACATTCCGCAAAGCTCGGCAAGTGTATCATTTGTGATATGCTCACCGATATTTTGAGAAATGTATTCCATTGCGACTTTAATCTTTTGCAGCTTGGCGTTTGGAAGATATTTATCGGGCGCGCGCGAAGCTACGCTCAAAATAATTGAATAAACGTCCCGTATGCTTTCAATATCAATCATATCCCACGGGAGATTTCTCTTATATTCAAGCTCCTTACAGAGCTTTAAAATCTTATCCCCGTTTTTCACACTGCATACAATAGGCTCGTGATATTTTTCTTCACATTCGAAATCTATTATTACGAAATGACCGGATTTCGTGCATTCCCAGTCGTATGTGCAGCTCTTTGGAAGTATTGCGATGTGATTAAGGTCGGAAACGAAGCTCTTTCCGCAGGAAGTATAAACCGTTTCCCCCTCATATTTTATTACGACTGCCCATCTTGGACGGTCGTTTCTTTTTCCCTTGGTTTTTTCGGGGTTGTATAAGGTTGATACGGAATTAACCTTTGTGATTACCAATTTTGACAAAATATCTGTATTCATTTCAATATCTCACCTCGCGATTCATTGTAACATAGTTTTGAAGAAAAAGCAATAACATTTGTATCAAAAATGATAAATCATACCAAGTTTGCTATTTACCTTTAAAACATTGAATGCTACAATATCATTAATGAAACATCTTTCCGAGGATAAGAATATGAAAAAAATCAAAATCGGACAAATCGGCATCGGACACAACCACGGTGCTGCAAAAATGGCAACCGTGAGAAAATTTCCCGAGCTTTTCGAGGTTGTAGGTTACGCCGAGGAAAATGAAAAATGGATTGAAAAGCGCGGCGACAATCCAAGCTATCAAGGACTTCTGCGCCTCAGCGTAGAGGAGATTATAAGCCGCTCCGACGCAATACTTCTCGAGAGCGACGTATGGGATCTTGACAAATACGCGAGGCTTTGCGCCAATGCAGGAAAGCACATACATATGGATAAGCCTGCGGGAAAGCTCGGTGAATTCAAGGAAATTCTTGATACAGCAAAGGAAAAGAAACTCGTTTTGCAAATGGCTTATATGTACAGATATAACCCCGCTGTGCTTCGTTGCTTTGAGCATATCAAAAACGGAGATATAGGCGAGATATATTCAATAAACGCTGAGATGAGCACCTATCACTCCCCCGAATATAAAACCTGGCTCAAAAACTTCGGTGGCGGAATTATGTACATACTCGGCAGCCACCTCGTTGACCTTATAGTTTATATGCTCGGTGAGCCGAAAAAGGTGCACTCCTTTATGAAAAGAACGGGGCTTGACGGTGTTGAGGTTGAGGACAATAATCTTGCAGTGCTTGAATACGACAAGGCGTTAGCGCGCATTTTCGTTTCCTCGGTTGAGGTTAACGGATACGGCAGACGTCAGCTTGTGGTTTCGGGAAGCAAAGGAACCGTCAATATCTGTCCGATTGAGCGCCCGATGAAAATGACCTATTCCGACCTTACTATTGCGGATCAGCATTATCAGGACAAAAAGATAGCAGTTGATATTGAGGATACTATAAGCTCCGATAGCAGATACGACGTTATGATGCAGGATTTTTATGACTATATAATCGGAAAGAAGCAAAATCCCTTCACCTACGAGCACGACTACACGGTGCAGAAGGTAATTGACGAAATTGTGGGAGGAGTGCGCTTCAATGGCACGAGCATCTAAAACGTTAATTAAGTGCGGAAGAGTTTTCGACGGAGAGAAATTTATTTATGCCGACGTTTTAACCGAGGGCGGCATGATTTCAAAAATAGAGCCAAACGTCACGGATTCCGCAGACTTCGTATTTGATGCGAGCGGTAAAACGGTTTCAGCAGGACTTGTTGATATACACGTTCATATGCGCGGAATTTCCTCCGAGGAATACGCAATACAAGGAGAAATGAGCTGTTTTCCGTTTGGCGTTACCGCCGCGGCTGACGCATCGGGCAAATATGGAGATGCGGCGCTTCTCGACTCATTTATGCTTAAAAGCTTAGTTTTCCCTGCCGTCAGTATCAAAAACAATCGCGCTGACTTTACCGAAACCGAAAAGGCTCTTTCAAAATTTGGAGAAAAAGCAGTTGGAATTAAGGTCTATTTTGACAGCTCGAATCCCGAGCTGATTAACACAGCCCCTCTTATTGAAGCCGCAACTTTCGCGCGCGAGCGCGGACTTCGCGTAATGGTACATTGTACCAACTCCCCATCACCGATGCGCAAGGTTGCAGAGGCGCTTCAATCGGGAGATATTATAACTCACGCCTTTCACGGTGGGATAAACAATGCCGCGGTCGACGGGTTTGAGTGTCTGATTTCGGCACAGAGGCGCGGAGTAATTATAGATGCCGGATTTGCAGGAGGCGTGCATACCGACTTTAAGGTCTTCCGCGAGGCTGTAGGTCGCGGATTGATACCAGACACAATAAGCACCGATATAACGCGGCTCAGCGCATATAAGCGCGGCGGCAGATACGGAATGACAACCTGTATGAGTATGGCAAGAGAGGCGGGGCTTTCCGAAGAGCAGATTTTCAGATGCGTGACCGAAAACGCTGCACACGCGCTTGGGAAAAAGGAGGCTTGGGGTACTCTCGCTGTCGCTGCCCGCGCTGATATTGCCGTATTTGATTACACCGACGAGGGATTTGACCTTGTTGATAGAGCGAAAAACCGTATTTACAGTGATATGGGATACCGATGCGTACTCACTATATCCGACGGTGAGATTGTTTTTAAAGATTAAAATTATATTTATAGGAGATTTGAAATGAAAAGAGTTGCATTTATTACAGGTGCCGCAGGATTTATAGGCAGCGAAACAGCCTGCACACTTGCAAAATCAGGCATCGATATTGCGCTTTGCGATATCAATATGGAGGCGCTTAACAAGGCTGTGGAAAGAGTTGCCGCCGTCGGTGGCAAAGCAAAGGCATACGTTGCAGACGTAAGCGTTTACGAAGATATCGAGAAAGCGATAAACACCGCTGCAGAGGATTTCGGAAGACTTGACATAATGGTACACGTTGCGGGAGGAAGCGCGAGAATTGCCGGCCCCAATGCGCAGGCGGTGCACCTCGTCGAGCAAGACATTGACGTTATTGAAAAGGTAATTAAAATAAATCTTTTCGGTGCGATATACGCAAGCCGCGCTGCCGCTAAAATAATGATAGCGCAAGGCGAGGGCGGAAAAATAATAAACTTTGCCTCAAGCGTCGGCATCAACGGACTTAAAAAGCACGTTGACTATTCAGCATCAAAGGGCGGTGTTATTGCTATGACGAAGTCGCTTGCAAAAGAGCTTGGCCCTCATAAGATAAACGTAAACGCAGTAGCTCCCGGTGTGGTTTGCCGAGATACCGTAGACACAACGACGCCCGAGGGACGCGCGTATGCATACGGCACAAATTTTCTTGGTGAAAAGTGTACGGCAAAGGACATTGCAAACATGGTTGATTTTCTCGCATCTGAAAAATCTAACTTTATTACGGGGCAGACATACGTCGTTGACGGTGGAAGAAGCCTTTCAATGAGAGGTACAGACTGATGAGGGCAATGCTTATAGACGAAAACAAAAATCTTGTGTGGTCGGTGGTTCCAAGTCCCGTTATAAAAGACGACGAGGTGCTTGTAAAAATATGCGCAGCGGCGCTAAACCGCGCGGACCTTTTGCAAAGGGCGGGTAAATACCCCTCCCCTGCCGGATGCCCCGAATGGATGGGACTTGAAATTGCGGGAGTCGTTCTCGAGGTTGGAAAAGACGTATCGAGTTTTAAAAAGGGTGACCGTGTTTGCGCGCTTCTCGGCGGCGGCGGATATGCAGAATACGTAGCGGTAAAATACGATATGCTTATGCCGATACCTAAAGGACTTTCAATGGTTGAGGCGGCAGCGCTTCCCGAGGCTTACGCCACATCCTACTTGAACCTTTTTATTGAGGGACATCTCGAAGCAGGACAGACTGCTTTTATTCCTGCAGGCGCAAGCGGACTCGCTTCGGTTGCAATTCCTATGGCTAAGGCATTTGGCGCAAGAGTAATCACATCGGTTTTGTCGGACGATATCAAAGAAAAAATAAAGCCCCTCGGTGCAGATGTTGTTATCAATTCAACCACAGAATGCGTTGAGGATATACTAAAGGCTGAGGAAGAAAACGGAACTCCCGTTGCGGTATCCATGGACTGCCTTTCTGGCGAAACTCTCGGAAAGAGTCTTCCCTACATGGCTCGCGGAGGTTATTGGATTGTTATATCGACTCTTGCCGGGATAGAAACCACTGTACAGCTCAGACCTCTTCTTACAAAAGGACTTCACCTTGTCGGCAGTATGCTTCGCAACCGCACACCCGAATTTAAGGCCTATATTCTCTCCGAGCTTGTTAAGAACGTATGGCCTAAAATAGAGAACGGAACTATCAAGCCCTCCATATACCGTGTGCTTCCCATTACCGAGGCGGAAGCCGCCCACGCAATTTTGGAGCGCGGAGAAAATATCGGAAAGGTAGTTCTTAGCGTTTGCGATGAGTAAAAACAAAACTATTTGGCTAGCACTTTTAACCATGCTTTTATGGGGCTCGCTTTTCCCTATGGTAAAGCTCGGGTTCGCGGCATTCAAGGTTGTCAGCACCCCTGATATTCTTCTGTTTGCAGGCATACGCTTCGTTATATGCGGTGCGGTGATATGCATTTTCGCGGCAATAAAAGATAAAAAGGCATACTGCGGAGTGCGCTGCTCGATTTTCCCCATTCTGCTCTCTGGATTATTTGCCATAATCCTGCACTATGCATTTACCTATCTCGGACTCGGCTCGACCGATAGCTCAAAGACGGCTATAATGAAACAAATCGGTGCATTGCTCTACGTTTGCTTTTCCTTTCTCTTTTTCAAGGAGGACCGACCTACTCGGCAAAAGATAATCGGTGCGTTCGTGGGATTTCTCGGTATTTTTGCTTTAAACGTAAGCTCGACGGGATTTTCCTTCTCGATAGGTGACCTTTTGATTCTCGGGGCGTCATTTTGCACCGTTTTTTCAAACGTAATAAGCAAGAAAGTATTTTCCAAGGTTGCACCTATTGCCGCTACGGGAATATCTCAATTTTTTGGCGGCGCAGTCCTCTTTATAATAGGCGCAGTCATGGGCGGTAAGGTTAATTTTGCTCTCGACTCTTCACTTTGGATAATGGTGTATATCTGTGCGGCGTCTATTGTAAGCTATTGCATATGGTTTGAAACCGTGAAAAGCGGTGAGCTTTCAAAATTGTTTATTATAAAATTTGCAGAGCCTGTCTTTGCCTGCGTGTTTGGCGCGCTAATTTTGAAAGAGGACATTTTCAAGCTGCAATATCTTTTTGCCTTTATACTTATAAGCGGAGGAATAGTTATTTCACATTTGAAGTCAAAAAGCACAAAATCTTAACATACGAGAAAAGGGACAGTTCAGTTCTTTGAGAACTTGAGCCGTCCCTGGTTTTTATTATTCCGTAACTACAAGAACCTCGACGTTGCCGTCGATAAGCGGAAGTGTATTTCCCTCTATCTTCTCACCGTTTACGTATATTGCTTTCAAATTCTGCCCGTGATTTTCATAGGTTATACGATAATTTGCGGTGCGGAATTTTTTGTTTATCGAAGCTTTTTTCCAAGTGGGAGGCAGGCAGGGTTTTACTGTCAGTCCCTCCATTTCGGGCATAAGTCCGAATACGTAATTGACGAGCGCCTTCTGGAACCACTGACCTGCGGCAGTTCTCCAGCTTTGCCCCGGAGTTCCGTAGCGGTAGCCCGTTTGCTTTCCAAAATAGGAATTACACATAATGTAGGGCTCAGCTCTTCCGTCAACTATTTTATTTCTGAACGGAAGAATCGTATTTATTCCCTCCTCGACCTTGTCGGCTCTGCCAAGCATTGCATCAGCCGCAATCTTCCACGCAATAGTATGGAGATATACGCCGCCGTTTTCGTGTATTCCGGGGTGCTTTTCGGTGACGCTGCCGACGTTTGAATTCCACTTTGTATATGCGGGCGCGGATATTATCGTACCAAGCGGGTCGGAGAGATATTTATCCACCGACTCCATTGCAACCTTTTCTCTTCCGTCCTTTGAAACACCCGAGAGGACCGACCATATCTGAGGAATTAAGAATATCTTACCCTCCTCGCATTCGTGTGACCCGATTTTATTGCCATGGTCATCGTAGGCATCGAGGTAATACTCTCCGTCCCAGCCCCACTCTTCGATTATAGCGCGCACCTCTTCACCGCGCGCTCTCGCAAGCTTCTCGTGTTCACGGTTTCCGTAGATGTGAGCAATATCTGCAAAGAAGCTGTTTGCCCTGTACCAAGCTATTGAAAGCCATACCGAAACGCCCTTGCCGCCAAGTCCTGCGGTATTCATACAGTCGTTCCAGTCGCCGCCCCATATTTTGATAAGGTTGTGGATTCCTCTAAAATTATAAAGAAAATCAACCGAGCGGTAAAGGTGCTCGTACATAGTTCCTACGCTGCCGTCGTTATACGGAATCTCTATATCGAGTATTTCACGTCTGCCAAGCTCCTTGAGGATTGATGCCGCCGTAAAATTCAGCCACACCGTATTATCGGAAAACTTGTTAGGCCTTATTTCTCCGTCTATAAAGGTTCGCGGAGCGTATCCTGTGATGTACTGATACGAAAGAATTCTCTTAAGACGCTCAAGCGCAAGCTCGGGATTTATAGCGGCAAGACAGTCGGTGTCACTTGTCATATCACGGTAACCGTTGTGACGCACTCTTGCCCACCTTGAGCCAAGGTTTGATTGATGCTTGAGCCATTCAAACATACTATTGAGCATAGAGTCGGGAGTGTCAATACTTACTCCTTCGGTTTCCTTGCGAAATTTTTCGAGAACCGCCGTGCGCTCGGTATTATAAAAATCCGCTGTCGCGCATTTCGCCCTCATATCTTTTGCGCTGTCAAGTGAGAACGCAATTCCGAGCATAAAGACTATCTGCTTAGTTTCCCCGGGGGCAAGTGTAAGCTTCTTCTCTATAGCGTACGCCAGCTTTTCACCGCAACCGCAAATATTATTTGAGCCGTTTTCTAAAATAACAGGGTGTGAAAACGAGCCGTAAGGGCCTATTAC
>JAZLAO010000061.1:0-7166 GCA_045613205.1 Eubacteriales bacterium
AAATTTGAGATAATATGCGGATATTATGAGAATTTTTACCGATGTAATTCGCAAAATTCGCCTCTCTAAAACGAGTTCGGATTATTCACTCTTGCCTAAAAAAGGCTATGCCCACGAAAAAAGCAGAGAATATGAAAAGAAGTGAAAAGCCCCCTGCATCAAAGGCTCCTTTGTGTAAAGGGAGCTGTCAGCAAAGCTGACTGAGGGATTGTGGCAACCCTTTCCGCGTAAGCAGTCCTGATTCGCTGCGGCTTAATTGTGTTCCGCGCTTTGCAGCAAAAATATTGTTAGAGGTAAAAATGTTAGACGTACTATTGATTTTTTCTCAGAAAAACAGTATAATAAGTATATACGGTGTCAAAAACTTATAAAAAGCAAGAGGACGTAAAAATGATATCGAAAAAAATAAAATACGCCGGAGTCACCGACCGTGAGATTGACCTTTTCGAAGGGCAGTATTCCGTTCCTGACGGCATAACCTATAATTCATACGTAATAAAAGATAAGAAAATTGCCGTTATGGACTCGGTTGATAAGGCATTCCTTGACGAGTGGCTTCAAAATATCGAAAGGGAGCTTGACGGGGCAGAGCCTGATTTTCTGGTAGTTCAGCATATGGAGCCTGACCACTCGGCAAACGTTAAGGCTTTTCTTGAAAAGTATCCTTCCGCAAAGGTCGTTTCGTCGGCAAAAGCCTTTTCAATGATGAAAAACTTCTTCGGAACCGATTTTGCTGACAGACAGATAGTCGTCTCCGATGGGGATAAGCTTTCTCTCGGTGAGGGGGAAATTACCTTTGTAACCGCGCCTATGGTGCATTGGCCCGAGGTAATAATGAGCTATTACGACGTCGAAAAGACACTCTTTTCCGCAGATGGATTCGGCAGATTCGGCTCGCTTGATTCCTCTCTCGATTGGGCTGACGAGGCGAGACGTTATTACATCGGAATAGTAGGCAAATACGGTGCGCAGGTGCAAGCCGTGTTGAAAAAAGCAGCAACTCTTGATATAGAGCGTATCTGCTCGCTCCATGGGCCCGTGCTTTCGGAAAACCTTGGATATTACGTCGGCCTTTACGACAAGTGGTCGAAGTACGAGCCCGAGGAGGATGCCGTAACTATAGCATACACCTCGGTTTACGGAAACACGAGAGAGGCTGTGGAGATTCTTCGCGATGAGCTTCGTTCTCTTGGCAAAAAGGTTGCGCTTTACGACCTTGCTCGCTCTGACATGGCGGCAGCAGTAGCAGATGCTTTCAGATATTCAAAGCTCGTTCTGGCTACGACTACCTATAACGGTGACGTATTCCCGCATATGCGTGAGTTTATCTCTCACCTTGTCGAGCGCGGATTTAAGAAAAGAACGCTCGCGTTCATTGAAAACGGCAGCTGGGCGCCCATGGCTGCAAAGGTTATGCGCGCCTCTCTCGAGCCATGTAAGGATATAACATATCTTGACGCAGCCGTTAAAATCCTCTCCGCTGTCAGCGAGGAGAACAGAAAAGAAATCAAAGCCCTCGCTGCCTCCCTTGTGTAAAGGGAGGTGCTGAACGAAGTGAAGCGGAGGGATTGTTGCCTCCCTCGTTTAACCACCCCAAAGCTCGCGTTGCTCACTTCGGGGAAACTTGGCGGGAGGCGGCACGGCAACGCCGTGACGGCCTCCCTTGTGTAAAGGGAGGGGGACCGCTTGCGGTGGAGGGATTGTCCCAACTATCTCAATGTGAGAAGCGCGCTTTTCAAAGCGGAGGAGGGATTGTATGCAAAGAAAACACAACAAAAGCCTTGTAGAAAATGCAAGAGCTTTGCGTAAAAATATGACGCCCGAAGAAAGACATCTTTGGTACGATTTTTTGCGTACGTATCCTGTTCGCTTCTCTCGTCAAAAGGTGCTCGGTAGGTATATCGCGGATTTTTACTGTGCGGAAGCAAAGCTTGTAATTGAACTTGACGGCTCCGGGCATTATACGAAAGAGGGCAAGGAATATGATCAAGAGCGCACAGCATTTCTTGAGGAATACGGTCTTAATACAGTTAGAATAATTAACTCGGAAATTAATAAAAATTTTGACGGTGTTTGCAAGTATATAGATATTCTTGTAAAAAAGGCGATGGGGTGACAATCCCTCCGTCATGCTTTCGCATCCCACCTCCCTTTACACAAGGGAGGCAATAACACAAACTAAATATAAAAAGGAGAAACAAAAATGACAGACAGCAGATTTTACATTTGTGAGCACTGCGGCAACATAATAGGAATGATTCACTCCTCTGGCGTGAACGTTGTTTGTTGCGGGCAGAAAATGACGAGACTCGAGCCCGGTACGGTTGAGGCGAGTGTTGAAAAGCATCTTCCTGTAGTGAGAGTAAGCGAAGACGGAAAAACCGTTCTCGCAAACGTCGGTGCGGTTGCTCATCCTATGACCGCTGAGCACAGCATCACCTGGGTATATCTTGAAACCGACAAGGGCGGTCAGAGAAAGGTGCTCAATCCCGGTGAAGAGCCGATTGTCAGATTTGAGCTTGCGGACGAGAAGCCGATTGCGGTTTATGCCTACTGCAATCTCCACGGTCTTTGGAAAACCGAAATATAGCTCTTGCATAAAAAAAGCAAAAGTTGATTAAACTGTTATAGGCTGATTAAATACAATAAACAGAAAGGTTACAAAAATGAAAAAATACGTATGTGACGCTTGCGGATGGGAATACGACGAGGAGGCGGGCGCGCCCGACCTTAATATCGCTCCAGGTACTAAATTTGAGGACCTTCCCGACGATTTTGAATGTCCTCTTTGCGGTGTTGGTAAGGATATGTTCTCCGAAGCATAAGAGATAAGAGTGTAGCGGCACGCATCGCGTGCCGCTGAATAAACAATGAATACTTGATGAAGATTTTCGCCGCCTCCCTCCGTGCAAATGGAGGTGTCACACGAAAGTGTGACGGAGGGGTTATTAGGCGAAAATCTTCATTTTTTTCGCCTTCTCCCTCAGTAGAAGGCAAAGAACTCTGCCTTAAACAAGTCTCCCCCAGTGGCAGAAAGCAAATTCAAAATAAGCCTTCTCCAGCGGCAGAAAGCAAATACCGCAGCGCAAGGCTCCCTTGTGCAAAGGGAGCTGTCAGCAAAGCTGACTGAGGGATTGTACTCGTAGAAGACAAATTAGTGGATTTTGCAAATTTTTGTTTACAAAACCCGCTGTATTTTGCGTTTTTTATCCTGCTGTTTTCTATGTTTCTTCTATGTCAAAGGAATTTTTTATAATTTTGCGCGCCTCACAGACGTCTTTTATTTTTCACGAGGCTATCATTTGCACCGAAAATTTCCAATACGCGCGCAAAAAAATGATTTAAAAAAGATAAAAAGCAGGTTATAATTATTTACAAAAATGAAATTCTATGTTAAAATAGATGTTGAATTTGTTTTGGAGTATAAATCGAAGTGAAGACAGGGAGTTTATCAAAGGATTTTACAAAGGGCAATATAGCAACGCAGCTGCTTTTGTTTTCTTTGCCCTTTATGGCGTCAAATGCCATGCAGGTGCTTTACAGCACTATAGATATGATAATAGTGGGAAATTACGTCGGAACGGCAGGACTTTCCGCAGTTTCCCAGAGCAGCCAGATACTGAATTTTGCGACTATGGTTTGTCTCGGCTTTTCGAATGCGGGCCAGGTGCTTATATCACAGGCTCTCGGCGCAAAGAAAAACAGGGAAATGAATGACGTTATGGGAACGCTGTTCGGCTACGTTCTCATGCTATCCGTTGTCTTTTCTGCGGTCATTCTCGCGGCACGGGTGCCTATTCTCGAGCTAATGAATATCCCGGATGATGCATACGATATGGCTATCGAATATCTTGTGATATGCGGCGCGGGACTCATATTCACCGCAGGATACAATATGGTTTCAGCTGTGCTTCGCGGTATGGGAGATGCGAAAAGTCCGTTTTTGTTTATCGCTATTGCCTCGGTGCTTAATCTTGTTTTAGACCTTTTGTTTACCGGACTTCTCGGTTGGGGTGTTGCGGGCGCGGCTTGGGCAACTATTATCGGTCAGGCGGTGTCCTTCCTCTTTTCAATATTCTATCTTTATAAAAAAAGAGAAGCCTTCGGCTTCGATTTTAGCCGTGAAATCTTTATACCGAAGAGAAAATACGCAGGTATGATAACAAGCCTCGGTATGCCAATGGCAATACAGTCGGGGTTTATCAATATTTCGATGCTGTTCGTCAACGCTATGATAAATAACGTCGGTACGGTCGCATCAGCTACCTTTGGCGTAGGTGTCAGAATCGACGATATAATCAATAAGGTGTCCCAGGGAATACAGTATGCGGCTATGCCTATGATAAGCCAGAATATAGGCGCTGGAAATCAAAAGCGCGCAAAGCAGGTAGTTTATCGCGCGTGGGTGATTTCAGCGGTGTTTACAGCAGTGTTTATGCTGCTTTATATCCTTCTCGGCAAAGAGCTATTTATGCTCTTCTCGGACGACCTGCGTGTTCACGATATGTCATCAAGCTTTATCAGCGCGATACTCTGGATGTTCCCCGCTTTTGCCATAATGCGCGGCACGGGTGCCTTCATTCAGGGTATAGGAGCGGCAAAGCTCGGCATGGTGCTCGCAATACTCGACGGTGTGGCGCTTCGTATCGGCCTCAGCTGGCTTTTCGGAATAGTGCTCGACCTTGGCTTCTGGGGCTTCGTTCTCGGTTACGGCCTCGCCCCCTACGGATACGCGATACCGAGCCTTATATATTTCCTCTCGGGAATATGGAAAAAGAGACGCACGCTAGCCGAAAAAATGTAACCTTAATTTTACAAAATAAAAAGTCTGTGTCAATTGAACGGTGAGGTTCGGCACAGACTTTTTCGTTTATAATCCTTTTCGGTCAGGGTAACGTTAAACTTAAACAGCATTTTTACCGTCGTTTATTCAGGTAGCTTATGCTTATTTTACCGTCATTTTCGGTAAGTCAAAATCCGCTTCTGCCTTCTTTCATAAAAGCTTCCGCAGTAAATCTTCGTTATTTTATTAGCATATTTGCCGATACGTCAATAATTAATGACCTTGATTTGACACGTTTTCATAGCTTCTAGTGCGCGCGCATGGCTTTCGGGCGTCACTCCGGCACAGCCCTTGGCATCTACCGTCAGGGGAATCTCTGGAAAAAATGCTTTCGTTATCATAGCGTTTGAAATAACGCAGATGTCGGTGCAAAGTCCGACGAAGGTAATGCTTTCAATTTCGCCCTCACCGCGCAGCACGTCCATAAGCTCCGTCGAGCCAAAAGTAATTTTGTCAATAGGCTCGGTTTTGCGAAGGGCGTCAAGCTCGGCTCGTATCTGCCAGCCGTCAGTACCCTTAATGCAGTGCGGCACGGGCAGATTTTTGCCCTCCTCGGTTTGCATATAATTATCAAAGTGGGTATCCCGTGTGAAAAATACCTTGCCGTCAAAGCCCTCTATTACCTCTTTAACGTAGGGAACTATTGACACGGCCTCAGCTGTTCCGAGAGCCCCGTCAATAAAATCGTTTTGCATATCTACGACTATCAGTATTTTTTTCATATCCACTCGCACCTCGTACTTTTTATTTCTACCGTTATTTTATCATATATACCCCAACGAGTCAAGAGGTAATTGTATTCAGAGAACGGTAGGGACCGGCGTCTCCGACGGTCCGTTTAATAAAAGCACAAAATTTAGCCAAAAGAGATTCTTGGATAAGAAAAGCGAGCCGTAATTTAACACGGCTCGCTGTATTTTGCCTTACCGATATTTCGGTCTACGGTATGGCATTTTACGTAATTAACGACGGAACAAGACTATATCTTATTCATTAAAATTTTTTCGTCTTTATAATTATAGTATATAAAGTAATCAATTTCTCCAGATTCATCAAAAACAATTTCTAACCCTTCGTCATTTTTAGAGGTATCTTTTCCATTGCTACCAAATCCTTGTATGAAAATATATGATTTGCCAGATTGCGTTTTTTGACTGCATATGCTAAATTTTCGGTGTTTTCTTCTTCTGTATCGCTCTTATTATAGGCACCTCCGTACTTTTTCGTCACTGTTCTCGTAAGTGAAACCGTATCTTCGTCGGCGAAAACAAAGCGATAGACAGTACGGCTACGTATTTCATATTGATAGCTTCCCGTGGAATCAGAGTGACCGCCCACAAAGGTTTCTCCAATGAAATCGTTTCTTAATTTTTCAGTGCCTTGCTTGTCGGTACAACCGACTAATAACGAAGCAATGCAAATTAAAACTGCTAGTAATAAGCATATTTTTTTCATAAGTTACATCCTTTCATTCATAGAGTTTGTAAACACTATTTCCATTCTATCTTTTTAACTAATTCAGAAATTTCTTTGAAAAGATTTTTAATAAGTGCAATTTTTTCGTTCGCAAGATTTATATCATCTCGGTATTGCTTTGTTTTTAGGAAAAAATGTACATCTAGAAATTCCTTATGCAATGTCAGTAGCTCTTTTTCATCTTCATTCAGCGCGGTTATATTTCCGTGCATATTGGAATAAGTTTTGCTCAAACGAATTTCGTTAGTGAACAAATCTTCTTTTTGTTGTAGTACATCATTAAGAATTGTTCTAAATAATCAGTGAAACTCATTATCAGATATGTCCTTTCACATTTTTTATTAAATTTAAAAAGTGCGGCAACCGAAGCCCGCGCACCGAAAAACGCAAGACTTGATTGTTTATGACAATATTATACTCAATCTTTGAGTAAATGTCAATACTCAATTTCTGAGTATGATACACTTTTTACGTTAATACTTAACGTAAGGAGTTTTCATATGAATTATAGGACGAGAATGCGAAATCTTAGGGAAGATAGAGATTTAACTCAAAGAGAGGTAGCGCAGGTTATAAACAAGTCACAGCAGGGGTATAGTCATATAGAGGACGGAAGGGCAGAGCTTAAAATCGAGGACTTGATAAAACTTTGCAAGTTTTACGGTGTCAGCGCTGATTATTTTATCGGAATGTCGGAAAATACGTAAAATATTGAAAATAGAAAAAAGCCGAAGCTGTGTGCTTCGGCTTTGCGTCACTCCGCACCCGTCGCATAGCGAAGTTATAAAAATATAGAATAGGTTGATTTTGCTAGGTTTTACCCAGGTATTCGCCTATGGCGAAGATA
>JAZLAO010000062.1:0-18037 GCA_045613205.1 Eubacteriales bacterium
GGATACCTTCGTAAAGCGCTCCAAGATCCTCACGCTCATCCGCCGTTACCTTGACGGTAAGGGCTTCCTTGAGGTAGACACGCCCATTCTCGTTCCGCTGGAGATCGGCGCATCCGCTCGCCCCTTCGTAACGCATCATAACACGCTTGATATCGATATGTATCTTCGTATCGAAACCGAGCTTTACCTGAAGAGACTGATTGTTGGCGGCATGGATCGCGTATACGAGGTAGGCCGTATCTTCCGTAACGAGGGTATGGATCAGAAGCACAATCCCGAGTTCACCTCCATCGAGCTCTATCAGGCATTCACCGATTATTACGGCATGATGGATCTCGTTGAGGAGCTTTATAAGATGCTTGCCGAAGAGGTTTGCGGCGGCACGAAGATTACTTACCAGGGCAAGGAGATCGACCTTGGAAACTGGGAGAGACTCACCATGGTAGACGCCGTTAAGAAGTACAGCGGTGCGGATTACAACACCTGGGAGAGCGATGCGCAGGCAAGAGAGGTTGCCAAGGCGATGCACGTAGAGGTTCCCGCCGATGCCACGAAGGGCACCGTTCTCGTTGAGCTCTTCGATGCATACGTTGAGGATAAGCTCATTCAGCCCACCTTCATTTACGATTATCCCGTTGAGAACAGCCCCCTTGCAAAGAGAAAGCCCGAGAATCCTCTCTTCACCGAGAGATTCGAGTATTTCATCAACTGCACCGAGTACGGAAACGCATTCTGCGAGCTTAACGACCCCATTGACCAGAAGGAGAGATTCGAGCGTCAGGTTGAGGCAAAGCGCAAGGACGAGCCGAACTGCAAGGCAGAGGTTGACTACGATTACGTCACAGCCCTTGAGTACGGTATGCCTCCCACAGGCGGCCTCGGCTTCGGTGTTGACAGACTCGTTATGCTTCTCACCGACTCGGCTTCCATAAGAGACGTGCTTCTCTTCCCGACTATGAAGCCCGAAGTTTAAGCCTCAGCTTCCCCCACTAACCGAGCCCCTCCACCGTCGCATAGGCGTTGGAGAGTTTATACTTATACAAATGACAAAAACAAACCGTCAGATTCGAAAGAATTTCGCGGTTTGTTTTTTCTTTACTCAAAACAGTTAATACATCTTGAAATCGTCTGTTTTATATGTTATAATGATTATGCGACACATTTGAATAATTCCACTTACAAGGGAGTACTATAAGCAAAAACGTACTCTCTCCCCTTGTTATGAGTGGAAAATGTGTCGCAGCATCGAGAGAGGCGTTTTTCGTGCGTCTCCTCGTGAGGCGCACTTTTTGCATTTTGGCAATCTGTAAGGAGGTGCATTTGTGTACGATATAAAAGAAATCGAGAAAATAGTTAAGCAAAAGCGAAAATTGATCATTACAGAGTTTGCGATAATTATCGCGTTAATGATTGTAGCTTTGATGTTGCTGATTGTAAATATCAACAGCACGGTTACGTTCATCTGCATTGTAGCAGAATGGGCTTTACTGTTTGCCATCTATAAAATCTTTAATGTGCAATCACCATTAATATGGTTTTCTAAAGAAATCCGCGGAGTTAACATCAAAGAGCATGAGTATGTAATCAGAAAAACACCCGGTCCCCGCTTAACACCCGGTCCCCGCTCAAAATGGCGTCAAGTAGGAATTCTCCTCGGATCACCTGCACCTATTGTTCCAAACACAGGTGCTAATCGAAGGAGGACTCCTCCTAACATTCGTAGTAGAGTTTATTTGCAGCTTGAGGGCGGAAATATCGTTACTATATCCACACTTTACAAATCACACACCGAGTTATTTGTTGAAGGTGACACATTGCTAAAATACGCAGGAACACATTTTCCTATTGTTGTAAGCCGGAGAATACAGCGTCAGCCCTGCCCTATTTGCGGCGAGATAAACGATATGTCAAACGATTCTTGTCACGGCTGCGGACTTGGTATAATTAAAGACGAAAAAGGAGAACAACTATGAAAAAGATAATTTCAGTGCTTCTTATTGCTGTTATTTGCTGTACATTCCTGTTTTCTTGCGGGAATACCGAAGATACAGACAAACTCTATCTTGTCAAACAAACGATGACTGAAAAAAGCGGAACAGTAACCACGGAATTTATTTATAACGACAATTATCAAGTAGTAAAACAAAAAACTACAACTGGCGGAATCAGTGATACCGACAGCGAACTCGGATATGACGAAAACGGCTACCAGAACTATCAAAAAAACATTTCAAAATCCGGACTTGTTTCAGAAATCTTCATTACAAACGATGCAAACGGACGAATGACAGAACAAAGAATGGTTAACACCTATAACGGTAAAGAAACCGAAACAATAATGACCCGTGAATATACCGATGACTACGGTTCTTATATCGAATCCTCAGCAAGCGGTACTACAACCACCGTCACAAGTGATGAGCACGGCAATGTTATCGCACGTTCAAATAACAGAGGTCAATCTTCTACATACAAAAACAAGTACAGTGGCGACTTTTTAATAGAAGCAATAATAACAATGACAGTAGGAACAAAAACTACCGTTACAACAATGAAGTATGAGTATGACGGTCAAGGAAATAAGATAAAGGAAACTTCATACGATACCGACGGTAACGTAACCTATACTCAAACCTTTGAATATTCAAGCAAGGTAACGTTTGCAAATTGAGTTTGAAACAGTATATTTGAAGAAAAACTAGTTTTAAAGGCAAGGGAGCAGATGAAAAAAATTATATTATTCCTGGTATTATTTTTTGGTTTTATCATTTCTCTAGATCTTCAAAACAACGGCGTCGCAAACATTTTTATTGTTGAGGCCGCTGTAGCTGCCGCCGCGTATTTATTACAGGCAATTTGTCGCATAATTTATGTGTGTATAATCAAAAGAAAAGCAGAAAAAGTATATAACTGTTCTTTCAAAAATAACAGTTTATTGAAATTGATTTTCGCAGTTTTGCCTAGATATATAGCATTACATAATAGCGATAACTCGATAAACTTAATCATAATCTTTGTTCGTAAAAAGTACGCAAAGTATCATTTTGACTCGAAAACCCGCGTTGAAGTTTACGTTGGAAATAGAGAAACCTATCGTACAGCCTCGGTTCGCTATTCCATTGGAAAAAAGGTTACTTGGAAACTAACCGGCGGATTTAATATCAAAAGCGTTGAAAATGCAAAAAGTGTTTTTGTATTATCGAGAAAGCCTATGGATATCACTTCCTCTGATAAAAAAGCAAACAGCTACCTCGAAAACTGTGATATCTTCCACGGGGATTGCGTAGTATACTCAAAAAAACACTTTGTGGAAAAAGCATAAAAATAAAGTACTTGAAACGTGATCGAAAAATTCAATTTTTGCATCGCTGTATGTCTTGGTATTCTTTTTCTAATTGCTTTTTCGGTTTGGAAAATTGCAGATTTGACACAATATGTAAATCTGAAAAAGCACGAGGCGAAAGTAAAGAAGCGAGAACAATATAGAAGTTTTCTTCTACCGATCTTGCCTGCCAATGCTACGCTTAACGTAATTGATGAATAACGAGTAACAAAAAGTTAACGGTTAATTTCACTATTTGAAAGAAGGATTGCGAATATGTACAATTTAAAAGAAATTGAGAAAATAGTTAATGAGAAACGTAAAAACTTTTATATCAAAGCATCAGTAATTCTATGCGCAATGATAATATCACTTGTGTTAAGCCTTTTACGTATTAACGATACCATAACTGTTCTTGGAATAGTGATTGAATTTCCTCTGTTTTATTTCTTAGTGAAAACGTGGAATAAAAGTGAAGCAAAAGTGATTCTAAAAGGCGAAATCAAAGGAAAAAATATCAAAAAAATTGAATATGGTATTCAAAATGATGGTCAACCTCCTATTTATCGTCGCGGAAATATGCCACACAATATGTCCAACCGCAAGGTTCACCCCAGACGATTGAACGGTACCGTGTATTTAGAGCTGGAAAATGGAGATATCAAAGAAATAACCAATCTCCACAAATCTCATATGGATATTTACGAAGAAGGCGATATATTATTAAAACCCGCGGGAGCAAAGTGCCTGGTGGTACTAAGCCGTCAAATTGACAAACAGCCCTGCCCTATTTGCGGCGATGTGAACGATATGTCAAATGATGCTTGTCATAATTGCGGACTTGGTATTATCAAAAACGATAAAGCAGGATAACATAAAACACGGCAATAAAATCCCGACAATGAAGCCCGAAGTTTGATTTAAAAACCAAAGAGCTATGAAATGTTACTTTTACAGTATCAAATCATAGCTCCTTTTGTTTTGTGTTTGTCACGGTGCTGTTTTGCTTCTAAGACATTTTTTGCGCACCTAGAAAAAGTTCGTGAAATATTCACAATTATGTGCTATTATATAAGTAAAAATGAATCATTTATGAAAGAGTCACTGTATGGAAGAAAAATTTGACACGGGCGAGGATATCCGTTCGAAAACGGGATTTTTAGCCTGGCTTGACAACTTTTGGTATCACTACAAATGGCATTCGCTTATCGCGCTGTTTTTAGTGTTTACGGTTACCGTCTGCACACTTCAGATGTGCGACAAGCAAAGCTACGATATAGAAATACTTTACGCGGGTCAGCACGCCTTTTCGCGACAGAGCATCGATGCCGACACCCCCGAATACGTCAAAGCAAGGCAGAGCCTTGCGAGATTTGTCCGTGATTACGACGGGGACGGTGAGGTAAGGGTTTCATTCCGCGACCTTTTCGTGCCCGATAAGGACTCGATGAGCGACCTTGCCGAAAGCGAATACAGCCGCGCCTACGAGGACAGAACAAACCTCGGGACTCTTATGGTTTCGGGCGGCCATTATCTATGCTTTGTGTCGTCGGAGGTTTACGAAAACTACAAGGGCACGGGCAGGCTTATGAACCTAAAGGCGCTCGTCGGCGACACGGCGGAGGTTCAGTATTACGACGATGGTGGCGAGGGAATTTACCTCTCCTCGACAGACTTCTCCACTCTTTCGGGCTTTTCAGCTCTCCCCGAAGATACCTTGATTGTGCTTCGAAGCGTAAATTTTTCAACACACCTTAACAAAAAATCAAATCAAGAAGCATACGGCAAAGCCGAAGAAACTCTCTTTAAAATTCTGAATTATTCGGCAAATTGACAATAATTATTTACATATCTGCCGTGAAGGAAAGGATATTTTCGTATTATGACATATAAACCGATAATCGAAACAAAGGCCGTAAAAAGACTTAAGATAACAGTAGTCCGCGTATTCAGGGCAAGCTTTAACGACACGTATTGGCTCGAGGACTTTTAAGTAGACCTTGGCAACCTTGATAAAGAAAAGCTCACCTGGTTTGACCCGTATAACGAAAAAAGCAAGAAAAGCACTGCACGGGTGGCGGTTGCCTATTGCTCTGACGAGAAAATAAAAATCCTTGAAAAGTCGGGTGACGAGATAAAAGAGCAAACGTCAGAGAGGGGTATCGACTGCATAGTAAGCGAAGATTACGACGAAAACACATTTATTGCAGCGCATATCAGTATGCAATAAATTCACACGCCCGCCCGCATCATAAACAAACAGCCAACGCACCGGACATAGATGCGTTGGCTGTTTTTGCTTATTCATTTTTTCGTAATACTCCTCAAACAAATCATTGGGTGTACACTCAAGTATATCACATATCCGCCTTGAGATTATCAAACTTAATCGCGCTCATTTTATTATTGACTATCTTATTAAAATTCTGATAGCTGAGACCAAGCTGAATATATAACCAATATTTGTTTTTCCCTTTTCTTTAAGTATTTCCAATATACGCAGCTTCATTATATCACCTCTGCATTAAGTAATGTAATGATTATATAACAAAAACGGTGTTGACATATAGACACTGCATGACATAATGTTTACATTAGATAACAGAGGTGTATTATGAGTAGGCACGAAAATAATTTTACTAAGTAATTATAGTCCTGTTCATTTTGGAAGTGAAGCAGGAAGTTATAGATTTACTTTCTTTATTAGAAGCGCGGATACCGTGCCGACGGCAACGCCTGCGACAGTGCCCGAGAGAATGAGAAACGGAAGATAATATATTACGACGTTTGTTTCCAGCATAAACGAAGCTGCGCATATCTGACCTACGTTGTGCATAACTCCGCCCGAGACGCTGACTGTTACCTCGCGAAGCGGAGTGAGCTTTTTTAAGAGCATCATCGTCAAAAGACTTAACACGGCCCCCGAGATACTGTATATAAGGCTCACGGGGCTGCCGAAAAGAATTGACACGAGGAGAACTCTTATGACAGATACGAGAACAGCCTCGCGCACACCGAACTTATAAAGGGTAAAAATGACTGCGATATTCGCGAGTCCGACCTTTATTCCGGGAATAGCCACGAATGCCGGAATCCTGCTCTCTATAAACGAGAGGATTAGCGCAAGTGAGACGGTAAGAGCAAGCGTTGTGATTTTTTTCGTTGAGTACTTCAAAATTAGCTCCTTTATGACACGAGGTCTACACCGTTATCTCCGTCACCCTTTACGGTAACGGACAGACGGTTTGGCAGGCATACTATAGTTTGCCCGACGTAACGTATTTTTCCTGTTCGCTCACAAGTGCGGTCGGGGCAGGCGGAGTCCTTCACGTATGCCTCACCGTTTTCTATAACGAGGGTGTTCGTGCCGCCGTTGAGGACAAAAACTCCGTCCTCGGATAATGAATACTCCCCCGCGAACTCTCCGTTTATTTCAACCACGGCAACCGAGCCGGGCTTTCTTAAGACAAGCGTAAAAACAACAAAAAGGAGCGCCGCGAGAAGAATTGCCGAAATAACGATGACGTCCGCGCGAAGTGACCTTTTTTCGTTTTCCTTTCGTTCTCTCATAAATACTCCTTTTAGGCATTACATGCTGTTTTAAAATTAACAGAGGTGACGGTTTTTATTCACGCACCTCTGTTTTTCATTTTAACCTTTAAAAATGAGCACCGCAGATAAAGTTACCCTCGTGAATACAGTGCACGGGGCATACCTTTACGCAATCGCCGCAGCCGATGCAAAGCGAGTGGTCAATGACGGCAAGGTTGTCAATAACCTTTATCGCACCGTGCTGACATGTCTTTTCGCATTTCATACAGCCGATACAGCCGTTAGTGCACTGCTTGCGCGTTACCGCGCCCTTCTCGTGATTTGAGCACTCTACGACTACACGGGTGGTATCTACCACGAGCTTTATTAAGTGGTTCGGGCAGGTATGTACGCACATTCCGCAGCCGACACATTTTCGAGGATCGACTCGCGCTACGTTATTTTCAATATATATAGCGTCGTTGGGGCAAACCTCGGCACAGTCACCGTAGCCAAGGCAGGCGAAGGTGCATTTTTTATCACCGCTGTAGGAGAGGTTAGCCGCAACACAGTTATGCACTCCGCGGTAGTCATAAAGCTTTTCCACAGCACCGCACTGACCGTTGCAGGCAACGTATGCAACCTTTTCTATAACGTCCTCAGCTTCTACACCGAGAACTGCTGCGATATCCGAAGCCGACTTATCACCGCCCGGAACGCAAAGGTTGGTTTTCGCTTCACCCGCTGCTACAGCCTTTGCGTAGCCGTCGCAGCCGCTGTATCCGCAGGCACCGCAGTTAACTCCGGGAAGGCAGTCGCGCACAGCAAGGAGCGTCTCGTCCTCTTTAACACCGAAGAACACCGAGGAAACGGTGAGTATTACACCGCAAATCAGTGCTATGGCAAACAAAATAATAACAGGAACAAATATTGTCATGCTCTACCTCCTTACACACCGATAGTCTTGAAGCCGCTGAATGCCAAAGCGACGATGGCAGCGGCAACGAGAGTAATCGGAACACCCTTGAAGGATTTGGGGGCGGGACAGTTCTCGATTCTCGAACGGACTCCCGCAAACAAAATCATAGCAACAAGGAAGCCGACACCGACACCGAGAGATGCCGTCATAGAGGTAAGGAAATCACGTGATTTGGTGATATTCTCCTCCGCGATACCAAGCACGACGCAGTTGGTCGTGATAAGGGGAAGATAAACTCCGAGAGCCTTATAAAGCGGGGGGAGAAACTTTTTGAGAATTATCTCAACGAACTGAACAAGCGCCGCGATAACGAGAATGAATACCACGGTTTTCAGATACGAGAGGTCAAAGCCGAGAAGCTCGCCCGAAAGAAGATAGGTGTAGATAGGCCAAGTCGCAGCAGTCGCGCAAAGAATAACGAAGATAACCGCGATACCCATACCTACTGCCTGGTTGAATTTTTTCGAAACACCGAGGAAGGGACATATACCGGTAGTTCTTGAAAGAACGTAGTTGTCGGTGAGAATGCCGGCAAGAAGAATGCTAATCAATTCAGGCATTTTCCGATACCTCCTCTGTTTGTGCTTTCTTGTTTTCTCCGCTGCCTACGGTGATACTCTCAGGAGTACGGTCACCGAATTCGGAGCAGGACATCTTGTGGCAAAGGTGAGCCGAAGGACAGCCGTCGCAGGAGAAATCCTTGCGCTTGATACCGCCCTTTTTCTCGGTGAGCTTACACATTACGGCAATAAGGATACCGTATACGAGGAAGCCGCCCGAGGATTCTACGAGGAAAGGCATTCTTAAGTCGTAGATAAGAGGAATTTTTATCGCTTCAATTCCAAACGCGGTCATGCCCGAAAGAATTGTGCCTGCGCCGAGCACTTCGCGGATTGTAGCCATAAGAAGAAGGGCGAGAAGAAATCCAAGACCCATTCCGAGACCGTCGATGACAGAATCGAGGGGATTATTCTTTCTTGCGAACATTTCGGCTCTTCCAAGCACGATGCAGTTAACGGTGATAAGCGCGAGCCATACACCGAGAACATCGTACACGGGCTCAAGGTAAGCATTAAGAAGCATTGATACCGCGGTAACGAACGACGCAATAACTACTATGTAACAGGGGATTCTAACCGTGTCGGGAATAATATTGCGCAGAAGCGATATAACGAAGTTCGAGCAAATAAGAACCGCGGTTGCCGCAAATCCCATAGAAACAGCCTGGAACATCGAGGTCGTTGTCGCAAGAGTGGGGCATGTGCCGAGTATAAGAATCAACACGGGGTTCTCGTATATGATGCCTTTGAGGAGGATGGATAATTTTTTGTTATTCATTATTCGTTTCCTCCTTCAGTGATTAAACTAAACGCTGCGAACATTGCTTTAACAGCTTTCTGATATGCGTTTGATGTATAGGTTGCGCCCGATATAGCTCCAAGGTCAGCGGTGTCGGGAGTGATAGGCGAGGTGCTTATTATAACGTCGTCTGCAGAAGAGCCGCGCCAGGAGGCGTAATACTCTTCCGTTGCGCATGCAGCGCCCCAGCCCTCGCTTTCGTCATGACTTACTGTCAGACAGTCTATTATCTTTCCTTCGGCAGAAATCGACACCTTAATATCAATCTTTTTTCCGTGATACTGCGCTGAGAATCCGCTCTCTGACGCCAGAAAGACGTAGTTTCCGCTAGCAGTCTTATATATCTTGGTAATAGATTTGCTTATGCCGTCCGGCTTTGTTATTTCCGTGAGAGTACTTGAAGAAACGACAGAGTCTGCCGCGAGAGCTGCCGATTTGTTTTCTTCGGTTGCATCTGCAGTGGTAATTTCACCGTTTTTAACACCGATAAAGCTCTCACCGATAACGTATACTCTGCCGCCGTTGTTCTCTGCTTCATAAACTGCGTCAACACCGGTGAGCGCTTCGCACTTAAACCATTTCGTAAATTTAAGCTCTCCTGTTCCGAGCGCCGCGTTGCAGTTGTCCTCAAGAATTTCTTCGGGAGTGCGCAAATCCGCTTCTCCTCCGGTCAAGACAGTGAATGCATTTAATGAATCGGTTATAGCTTGATAGTAAGCGCCCGTCGTGAGCTTTGCAGTCGAGCCTGCCACAATATCGGGAGTAAGCTCGCTCTGCACCTTGCCTACGAAGCGGTCTCCGAGTCCAACCTCTGCAGACAGCGTCTCATTTGAGGCTATGTAATCAGCGCCGACAATTTTGCCGTCTTTATCAATGCCGCACATAATAACGAGTCCCTGATTATAGCCCGATACTGTAGATTGGATTACGTATCCGCCCGAGCCCTCGCTGTATGCAGCCGTAATGGATTTTGGAAGGGTATATTTCGTAATGTCTATTTTTTTGAAATCGGAGCCTCCGGGATAAATTTCCACGAGGGCTGCGTTTGCCTTTGCATCTTCTCTGTCCTTAATGATGGGAGAAGTGAAAAGGTTTATTACCGATAGAAGAAGCGTTGCCGCAAGGCATATTGAAGCGAGCACCAGAGTGGGCATCAGATTAGTTTTTTTCATTTCCTTTTGCTCTCCTTTCCGAGAGGTGCTTTAGTACAAAGCTTCTCGATATAAGGTGAGAGAATATTCATAATAAGTATAGCATAGGAAACACCCTCGGGCATTTTACTGCAGTATCTGAACAGTACAGTGAAAAGACCGCAGCCGAGAGCGAACACCATCTTACCGCGCTTGTTGATAGGCGAGGTCGTGTAGTCGGTTGCCATAAAGATTGCACCGATAAGAAGACCGCCGCCAAGCAGCTGATAGAGCGCAGCGGTGAAATCAAGCTCGATAAGAAGAGCAAGAACGAATACCGTTCCTACGAAAATTACGGGAACCTGCCAAGCAATTACCTTGCGTACTACAAGATAGATAAAGCCGATGATAAGAGCAATGGCACAGGTCTCACCGATAGCGCCCGCGCGGTTACCGAGAAGCATATCGAGAAGGTTCGGGAGAGCCGAGGTGTCGCCCGACTTGAGAACATCAAGAGGGGTTGCACCGCCTACGAGCTCGGCATCCTGAAATACGGTGAGCGAGCCGCCCGCCACGCTGCCCGAGAAGGCAGAGAGCATAAGGACTCTTGCAGTTGCGGCAGGGTTAGCGAAATTGCATCCTATGCCGCCAAAAAGACATTTTACAACGATTATCGCAAAAACCGAGCCGACGACGCATTCCCATATTCCCGTCTTTACAGGAAGGCAAAGCGCGAGAATAAGTCCTGTGACCGTAGCCGAAAGGTCCCCGACAGTCTGCTTCTTTTTGCATATAAGATTAAATAGAAATTCCGAAGCGACACACACAGCGACGCAAACCGCCATAATGAGAAGCGCGCGCAAACCGAAGAGAACGACTCCCGCTATAGCTGCCGGAGCGAGAGCTATAAGAACGTCGCCCATTATATGAGTCGTGGAGATTTTCGTACGTATATGGGGTGAGGTTGATACTATTAACTTTTCCATCCGATAATCTCCTTTACTTCAAGTCTTTTTTCGATGCCCTGTAGCTCTTAAGAGCGTTCTTGGCAACTCGGTTATTTTCCATAAGAGGTCTGTTCGCGGGGCAAACAAAAGAGCAGCATCCGCATTCTACGCAAAGAGTAACGTGAAGCTCCTCAAGCTTCGCCATTCTCTCGTCCTCGTTAGCAATAGTGAGAGCTTTAGTGAAATCAGTAGGCGTGAGAAGATGGGGACAGGCATCAACGCATTTTCCGCAGTGGATACAAGCGGTAGTTTCGAGATGCTTTGAGCCCTCTTCAGTACAAGCGATAACCGCGCCCGTGGTCTTTATCACCGGCTCGTCAAGGGAATGCACCGCAAATCCCGTCATAGGACCGCCGAGAATTATTTTGCGGACCTCGTCCTTCAATCCCCCCGCAAACTCAACTATGTCGCGTATGGGAGTTCCTATCGGAACGAGGAGATTTTTAGGCTCTTTTACACCGCTTCCGTCCACGGTAATTCTTCTCTCAACAAGAGGCATACCCGTCTTTACGTATTCCGCAATCTTCGCAACCGTGGTAACGTTCATAACCATAACGCCAACGTCCGCAGGAAGCTTACCCGCAGGCACGGTGATGCCTGTGATATTGTATATAAGCACCTTCTCTGCTCCCTGGGGATAAAGAGACGGAAGTGTTTTTACCGAAACCGATTCATCGTCAGCGAAAACCTCATTCATTTTCGCTATGCACTCGGGCTTATTGGATTCTATTCCTATGTAATAATTTTTGACGTCGGGAAGCACCCTCTGCATAAGAGCTATACCCTCTTTCACAAGAGCCGCGTCGTCAATCATAGTGCGCGCGTCGCTTGTTATGTAAGGCTCGCACTCCGCACCGTTCAGTATTATGGTATGAACGGCATTCTTTTTCGCCCCCTCAAGCTTTACTGCCGTAGGGAATCCCGCGCCGCCGAGTCCTACCACACCGGATTTATATACTGCCGCGATAAAGGAATCAATATCTGTGACAGTCGGGGGATTTATATCTTCGCACGGAGTCATAAGTCCGTCGCTTTCTATTCTTATTGCCGGGACGTTTTTTCCGTTAGAGCGCAGATAGCTCTCAATTTTTGTTACCTTACCCGACACCGAAGCGTAAATAGGCGATGAGAAGGTACAGGGCGCAGAGGCTACGAGCTGGCCGACTTTAACCTCGTCGCCAACCTTTACAACCGCCTCTGCCGCTGTGCCTATATGCTGCTCTAGCGGCAGCAGAACTTCCTTCGGAGGAGTCATTCTGACAGCAGGCATATGCGTTGTGTTTTTGCGGTGAGGAACGTGAGTTTTTCCTAAAAACTTAAACCTGAACATAAATACTTTCCTTTTAGTTTATTTGTGTGGAAAAAGAAGACTTTGTTACTTTTTTAACAATATCTACAATTTTTCAGTTCGTTTTTTGAATATATTGTATAATTTCTATTTAATTATATATTAAAAAGAATAATATGTCAAGGTTATTGTCGAATTTCACCCATTGTTTATTTTTTAACGAATTTCAACGAATGAAATCCCGTCGGTTGAGAGAATTTCGCCCTCTACGGTTACCCAGATTGCGTCTGCTCCGATTTCCCCGAGAAGCTTCACTCCGTCCTCGTAGCTCATACAGAAAAGAGCGGTGGAAAGAGCGTCGGCAAGCCCACTGTCACCGATGAATACCGATACCGAGGAAAAATAATTCGCGGGCATTTTCGTTTCGGGGTCGATTATGTGGTGATAGCTAACACCGTCCACGACGTAAAACCTCTCATAATCGCCCGAGGTTACGAGCGATATATCTTGGATATCAACTCTGCAAACAAACGGGTCTTCGGATTCTCTGTCCGGATTAGTTATTCCTGTTATCCAGCCGTCACCGTTAGCTTTTGTACCTATCGCGCGGATATTGCCACCGATATTCAGAACGTATGAGGTGACTCCGTTTTCTATGAGAAGCTGTGCTGCTTTTTCTGTTGCGTAGCCCTTTCCTACAGCACCGACGTCAATCTGCGTCTCGGGGTCGGAAATAAACACGGTCCCCGCCTTTTCATCAATAACAATAGAATTTATATCCGTGTGCTCGCTCGCTTGCAAGAGAGCCTCGGGGTTTGGAGTTTTTGCTTTTTCGGGGTTGTTCCCGCCAAATTCCCTCTCGTCGTGCCAAAGCTTCAGCACCGAGCCCATTGCCACGTTTGTTTTTCCATTCGTCAATGTATATATTTCTTTACAATAAAGGAGGAATTCTATAAGTCTTCCGTCCACCTTGACCGGCTTGATGCCTGCGTTTTTGTTGACGGTCATAAGATTGTTTTCGCCCTCGTACTCGTGATATATATCGAAGAGCCTGTGGTAGTCGCGCAAGAGCGCGGATACTGAGTCGCAATTTTTGTCAAATTCCTCGCTGCTGTCGCCTTTGTATGAAATTACGGCCGACACCGTGTCGAAAAAATCGTAGTAAGACTTTGCTTGGGTCTCGGGCAGTTTTTCTTGCTGTGAACAAGAAGCGAGCACCCCAAAACAGAGCGCGGCACATATCAACGCTGACGCGAGAATTTTAATTTTCATAACCGGAGCTTCTTTCGTTTGTTACAGTTTTTTCATTCGAAGTGGAGAATTTAGGAAAATCAGGACGGCATCGAAGGATACCGCCCTGTAATTTATTCATAAGTAAAATTATCTTGCTGTCTTAACTGCTGCTTCAAGGCTCACCTTGTATTCGTGAACGGTGTATTTCATAGTACAGCCTGCGATTCCCTCGGTTGCGAGAGTGGCAATATCGGCTGCGGTTTTTCCGACTGCTGCGGCTGCATAAGCATCTGCCTGCACGTACCATGCGGTAGACATCTTATACTCGTCTCCCTGCTCACGCTTCGAGCCGTCATAGGAAAGAGACTCGGAGCCATCAGCGGAAACACCGACAAGCTCGGGCTCTGCGGTGTCAAGTATAGCCGCAACAACCTTGCCTTTTGCAAGAACAGCGGTTGCGAAGGTTGCGGTATTGGTAATGCCGGTTTTTTCGCCTTCGGTAACGGTTACCGAGGATTTTACAAAAAGACCTGCGGTGAGTGAGCTCGCATCAGACTTAAAGGAAACCTTATGCTCGCTCTTAAAAGCGTTGTCGATTGCCTTGATAAGATCTCCGATGTAGATAGAACAGGAAGCTGCAAGGTCGGTGTCGGCAGCCTTTCCCGCTTCATTCACAAGAGCTGCAACCTCTGCCTGAGTCTTGCCGACAGCGCTGGCCTCAAGCGCGGCTGCCTGTTTTGCGAACGAGCCTTTGGGCATTGTGGCGCCGTAAGCATCACCGAGAGCAACCTTGGAGGTGGGCGCTGCGGTAACAATCGCGCCCTGGCCGTCGTATGCTGTGTAATCGACGCAGTCGAGTCTGCAAAGCACTATCTTGCCGTCTGCATCTGTGACTATGGAAGCTACGGTTTGTGTAATCTTTGAGCTTTCAAGTTCTTCGGTAACTACTACGCCTGTTGCGAGAGTGTAGTCCTTCTCCTTCGGGCCGCCGCATCCTGCGAGGGCGGAAAGTGCGAGGATAAGAACGAGTGCAAAAGAAGTTATTCTTTTCATTATTTGAGTTTTCCCCTTAAATATTTATAGTTTTAAAAGTAACCAAAGTAATTATAGCACGTTTTCCCGAAAATGTCAACAAAGACCTCGTTTTGCCTAAATAGAGTGTCGTTTACAAAATCCTTTGAAAAGGACATTTCGCCGAGTCTTACCGCGCGGTCCTTGCATACCGACAGCGAAAATTTTAGAGAAATATGCGGAATTTCCAAAAATTTCGTGGATGTATATGGGAAAATCTATCTTTTAAAACCTTATGTGTTCGATTCTCTTACGGCTACACAAAAATCCCCTTAAAGCTGTATTGAACTCTTTTTCGGTTCAACTCGATGCTTTAAAGGGATTTGTAATTTCAACGCCGCCGTTTTATGCGGAGCTTCGGATGCAAATCAAAGATGTCCGCCGTCTATCTCTGCGGTATTTTTACCGTGTATAATAACGGTCTTATCCTCGGGCACGTAGGAGTCGGGGAAATGAATCATCATGTTTTCTTTTTCAAGCTTCGATTGAAGCGAACTAATGTCTACCCCCGCGACGGGCGCGTTTGTTTTAAGCGCTAAAGCTGCAGCTTCGCCTGCAGCCTGTCCCGTCAGTATCGCGGGCGGAATAACCCTGATAAGATCCCAGCCGTATCCGGTTCCGTCGGCGCTTCTTCCCGCGGTTATTATATTGGGATAATCGACACGGGTAAGGCATCTGAGCGGAATTTCGAAGAGGTGATCTCTGTGCTCGAAGTCGTTTATGGCGCAGATAGAATCATCAAAATGCCGATACGCGTCAGACACCTTAAGGGAATAGCCGCCCTTTATGTGCGCTGTGGTGCGGAACTGAGGCATTCCGGGCGTGGTAACGATTTCGCGTGAGCGTCTGTCGGTTTCTTTTAATTTTTCAAGAATCAAAAGATGATTTCTTACGATATAGTCGGTTACCTCCTCTGCGGAAAGTCCCGACCACTTCGGCACATCATCGGGTTGGTTATCTCCGAAAAGATTTATTGAACCGCCATACATTGTTACGTATGCATGCAGTATATCCTGCTCTTCATATGCTTTGCGGCAGGAATCAAGGGTTATCATTTTCGTAGTGAAGGTGAAGAAGTTTTCGCCGCTGACGCAGGGAATGCCGCCGCGCCTTAAAACGTCGCAATCTCCCGTAGTGTCAATAAGCATACGGCAGCCGTAATATTCGGTGCCTCCCTTGCTCTCGGTTATAACGCCGCGGCATACGTTGCCCTCCATAACGGGATCGCAAGCCAAGCAGTCGTAGAGTATATCAACACCGCTGTTAACGATTTCCTCGGTCAGCTGATACGCGAAAATCGCCGGAGAATAACGCTGTACGTATCTTTTTTCGGTATATTCCTTGGGCTCACCGTTTTTCCATTCGTCGGGAATCGTGTCAAATCCCAGCTCCGCGCTCTTGCGAAGCCATCTTTCCGCAAGGCCGAAAATAATCTGCTTTCCCCTGCCGTTGCACATGGGAACGAAGAGATTTATCAAGCCGAGCGTTCCAAGGCCGCCCAAAATATTGCTTTTTTCAAGCAGCAACGTGGAGCATCCGTTCTTCGCCGCGCTCACCGCCGCCGCGACACCCGCGACACCGCCGCCGCAAACTATTACGTCATAGGATTTTTTCAGTTGAATTTTTCTCGAATAAACTATTTCGTTTGCGCAAGTTTCTTTCATAGCAAATCTGCCGCCTTTCACTTGATAATCCGATTATAGCATAAAGCCTATTACATTTCAACCTATATTTTATGTATCAAATTCTCTTTTCTGTATTCCGATGGCGTTACTCCCGTATGCTGCTTAAAAAGACTGCAAAAGTGATATGGATTTGAAAATCCGCATTTCTCCGATATAACAGAAACACTCATAACGCCCTCCGTTAACAGCTGCTTCGCCTTTTGAATACGCAAATCAATTATATATTGCTTTGGTGAGATTCCAAAATGCTTTGTGAAAAGCTTTCTGAAATAAACCTCGCTAATATTGCATTCAGCAGCCAATTTTTTATTTGTAATAGAAGCGTCACAGTAATCGCTGTTTATCAACCTCACGCCACCGAGCAACTCGCGCGGAATATTATCGGAACGAAGCTTATGAAGCATACCGTAGAAAATACTGAATATCTGCGCGCGGTTTTCATCGAAACAAAAGAGCTTTTTCATTCGCTCGTAATCGGCTATCAATTCTTCCGCATTTCGAACGGGAATAACGGTAATAGTATCGCATAAAAAATCAAGGCAATCAAAATTGATAAGAGGGAAAGTCCCGCTCTTATCTCTTTTTATGAGATACGTTCCTCCCTTTGGTAAAATAACGGCACAGCCCTTGTCCGAAATGTATTCTTTTCCATTTTGAATATATGTTATCTGTCCATCGACACACAGAGAAAGCCCATAAAATTTTCGGTTATCCATTCTGTCGCATCTGCCCTTTTCCGAACATACGGTAACTACGGCTGATATCTCGGTTACGGTAATATTTTCAAGTTCCATTTACATCACCTCTCTTCTTACTTGATTATATCATTTTTTGTATTATTTTTCAACTATTTTCAAAATTTTGTATCAAAAACATCAATATTATATCAAAATGCAGATTGACCCCGTCATTTATTGGGGATATAATTATATCATAATCGTTTTGGAGGGAAGCCTATGAATTTTGAAAATAAGGTTGCGATATCCACCGGTGCGGCTTCGGGTATGGGGCTTTTGTTCGCTGAGAATTTTGCAGCTCTCGGCGGCAATGTGGTTATGTGCGACGTGAATGAAGATGCACTCACCGAAAAGGTTGCCATGATCAACGCAAAGGGCGGCGGCAAAGCAATCGGTGTAGTCTGTGACGTGAGAGATTATTCGCAAGTGTGCGCTGCAAGAGACAGAGCTGTCACCGAGTTTGGCAGGATAGATATTATGGCGAATTTTGCAGGAGGTACAGCGGTCAGAATGTGCAAGGTGGATAGAGAAAAATATCGAGAATTTCCCGACGTACCGATAGACGTTTACGATTGGGGTATCGACGTAAATCTCAAAGGACCGTTCTACTTTGCTCACGCGGTACTCTCGCAGATGCGAGAGCAACGGAGCGGACTTATTATCAATATCGGCTCTATCACGGGAGCTGAGGGCGA
>JAZLAO010000063.1:0-53616 GCA_045613205.1 Eubacteriales bacterium
GTACGCTTCTCGCTCGTCAGCCGACGATTTCTGCTCTAAATCAAGCAAGCCCCAAAGGTGCTTCGCACTAAGAATTCAGATTTTCTTAATTAAATTTCTAAAAAACTCTTGATTTATCTGAATTCTTAATGACTCAGCCCCTATTCTTTAAAGGTTTTTGCGTCGCTTTTTGCCTAAAAAGCGACATTCTTTCCTTTTCTTACTTATTATTTTGCTTTAGCTTCCTTTTCGATAGCTTCCCAGAGTCCCTGGAGATAGCAAGCGCCGAGCGCTCTGTCGTAGAGTCCGTAGCCGGGCATTGCGACCTCGTCCCAAATCATACGTCCGTGGTCGGGGCGGATAGGTCCGTCAAATCCGATGTCATAGAGTGCGCGCATAATTGCGTGCATATCGAACGTACCGTCGGAAGAGAGGTGCGCTGCTTCCTCAAAGTTCGTGGGAGTTATGAACTTAAGGTTTCTGATGTGAGCGAAATGAATTCTTCCCTTAAGCGAACGAATCATATCGGGAAGGTCGTTTTTAAGGCTTGTTCCGTAGGAGCCGGTGCAGAATGTAACACCGTTGTGCTTGTTATCAACAGCTTTCATCATACGGAGAATATTTTCCTTGTTTATGATAATTCTCGGAAGTCCGAAAACGCTCCATGCGGGATCGTCGGGGTGAATTGCCATATTGATGTCGTACTTATCGCAAGTCGGCATAATTCTTTCAAGGAAGTATACGAGGTTTGCAAAAAGCTTCTCATCGTCAATATCCTTATACATTGCGAAAAGCTCTTTAACTCTGCCCATTCTCTCGGGTTCCCAGCCGGGCATTACAGTGCCGTTCATATCGCCCGCAATAGACTCAAACATCTTCTCGGGAACGAGATTGTCAACAGCCTCCTGAGTATAAGCAAGAACGGTTGAGCCGTCCTCTCTTACTCTTGCAAGCTCTGTTCTCGTCCAGTCGAATACAGGCATAAAGTTATAGCATACCATATGGATATCTTCTTTACCAAGGTTTTCAAGGCACTTGATATAGTTGTCGATATACATATCTCTGTCGGGCGCGCCCGTCTTGATTGCATCATGAACGTTAACGCTCTCGATACCTGCAACCTTGAGGCCTGCCGCCTCAACCTCTTCCTTCATTGCGCGGATTCTCTCCTGCGACCAAACCTCACCGGGCTGTGTGTCGTAAAGAGTGGTGATTACTCCCTTAACGCCGGGAATCTGGCGAATCTGTTTCAAAGTAACGGTATCGTGCTTTGAGCCGTACCATCTGAGTGTCATCTGCATAGCTTTTTACCTGCCTAATCATTTTTTATTTAAAGTATAACATATTTTTTTTGTAATATCAATCGTTTTTTATTATTTATTTCTTACATTCATTGATTTTTGTTTTTTAAAATGTTAGAATATAAATGAAAGGAAGACAAAACTATGAAACAAATAAATAAAATTTTACTTATTCTGTCTCTTGTTGTTCATGCTTATTTCCCATTCTGCATGCTTTTCTCAAAAATTTTCAACTTAAGCATACGCTTATATTTCCCGTTGATTCCGTCTGTTATAAACCTTACAGTAACCTTTGCTGCTCTCGTATTTTCCTTTTTATATTCCGTTCCGTCTTTTTTCGATAAAATACTTGCTGTAATTCTCACGCCGATTGCTGCATTAAATTTTTCTTTCTATTTTATATACTCCGAAAACACCGCTGCAACTATTCTGGGCATAGCTTCATACATATTAGTTGCCATACTGACAATGAAAACCCTCAAATCCATCGCTTCAAGGATAATTATTCCCATCACCGTAATAGCGATAGGCGCTGTAACCTTTGTTCTCTCTTTGATATTTGCTATCGTGATAGGTCTTGGTAATAAAGACCCGGTTGTAACTGCCATTTCCCCAAGCGGAGATTACAGAGCCGAAGTTTCCGAAAGAGATGCGATTATATCAAACGGTTACATAGTGAAGCTCTATGATACCGAAAAAGAATTTAATCCTCCTTTCATTCTACTGTATCCCGAAGGAAAAGAAATCTGGTCCGGCGTATGGGATGAAAATTCCTCAATAGAATGGAAGGATGAAAAAACTCTTATTGTAAACTCTGAAATCATTTTGCTGGATTGATTTTTAAAAAGCCCTTTTTAATTCTTTCTTTTTTAATCTATCTACTCGGCAGGGAGCAGATTGGTATTCGTCTGTATCCGAAGGGGCTTTTTATTTCTTAGGCTCGCGTCAGCTTCATTTAGCATATTGACTTTATCCTCTATTTATGCTATAATTTTATGATGTAAAAATATTTATTCAGAGGACAATACTATGAAATGGACTTCTCTTAACGATTTGCGTGAAAAGTTTCTCTCTTTCTTTGAGAGCAAGGGACATCTCAGACTCCCCAGCTTTTCGCTCGTTCCAAACAACGATAAATCTCTGCTTCTTATAAACTCGGGTATGGCACCCATGAAAAAATACTTCACGGGTGAGGAAGTACCTCCGCGCACACGCGTTTGTACCTGCCAGAAATGTATAAGAACGCCCGACCTTGAAAGAGTAGGACACACCGCGCGTCACGGCACTTATTTTGAGATGCTCGGAAACTTCTCGTTCGGTGATTATTTCAAAAACGAGGCTATTGCGTGGTCATGGGAATTCCTGAACGGAACTCTTGAAATTCCCGCTGAGCTTCTCTGGCCGTCGGTTTACGAGGGCGACGACGAGGCTTACGCTATCTGGCGCGACAAGGTTGGAGTGCCCGAGGAGCATATAGTTAAGCTCGGTAAGGCTGATAACTTCTGGGAGCACGGCTCAGGTCCTTGCGGTCCCTGCTCCGAGATATACCTCGACAGAGGAATAAAGTACGGCTGCGGCTCACCCGACTGTAAGCCCGGCTGTGACTGCGACAGATTTATGGAGATATGGAATAACGTATTCTCCCAGTTCAATAACGACGGCGCGGGAAACTACACCGAGCTTGTTCAGAAGAACATAGATACGGGTATGGGACTTGAGCGTCTTGCCTGCGTTATGCAGGGCGTTGACAATCTCTTTGAGGTTGACACCGTTCGTAAAATTCTTGATACCGTTTGTGAAATTTCGGGCAAAACCTATGGAAACGATTCGAAAAACGACGTTTCTATCCGTGTTGTTACCGACCACGTAAGAAGCGCAACGTTTATGATTTGCGACGGCGTTATCCCATCTAACGAGGGCAGAGGATACGTTCTTCGCAGAATTATCCGCCGTGCATGCCGTCACGGAAAGCTTCTCGGAATTGACAGAATGTTCCTAAAAGAGCTTTGCGAAATAGTTATTTCTCAGAACGAGGGAGCTTATCCCGAGCTTGTATCAAAGCGCGATTACATTCTCAAGGTTATAGTTCTCGAAGAGGAAAGATTTAACGCAACAATAGATGCAGGTCTTGGAATCCTTACGGGAATAATATCCGACCTTAAGAATGCGGGAGGTAAGGTTATTTCGGGTGAGGATGCGTTTAAGCTCTACGACACATTCGGTTTCCCTGTTGACCTCACGCGTGAGATTGCAGAGGAAGCAGGACTTACGGTTGATAACGAATCCTTTGCTTCTCTTATGGAAGAGCAGAAGACGAGAGCGCGCGCTGCAAGAGGAAATATCTCGGGCTGGTCCGACTCATCAAAGGATTTGCTCTCATCTCTTCCCGAAACTAACTTTGTAGGCTATAAAAATACCGAGTGCGAGGCTACTCTTCTCTCTATAATCGCAGACGGTGAAGCAGTTGACTCTATAAACGAGGGCGAATGCTCCCTTGTATTTGATAAAACCGTATTTTACGGTGAGGGCGGCGGCCAGGTTGGTGACACGGGTGCCATCTTATCCGAAAATGCAACCCTTACTGTTCTTGACACAAAGAAGACTAACGGCGTATATATTCACGAGGTAAAGATTGAAGCCGGAAGCATCAAAAAGGGTGACACGCTTACTCTTAAAATTGACACGGCTCGCCGTCTTTCTATAAAGAGAAACCACTCGGCTTGCCACCTTCTCCAAGCGGCTCTCCGCGAAGTTCTCGGAACTCACGTAGAGCAGGCGGGCTCGTACGTTGACGAGCACAGAGTGCGTTTCGACTTTACTCACCTTGCGGCTATGACTAAGGAAGAAATAGCGAAGGTTGAGGCTATTGTAAACTCAAACATTCTCGCGGCAGAGGCTTGCTCCACCGAAATTTCCGACATTGAGTCGGCTCGCAAGAAGGGCGCTATGGCTCTCTTCGGTGAGAAATACGGTGACAAGGTAAGAGTCGTAAGCATCGGAAGCTCCTCGGTTGAGCTCTGCGGCGGTACTCACGTTTCATCTACAGGTGAGATAGGTCTTTTCAAGGTTATTTCTGAGTCCTCGGTTGCAGCAGGCGTAAGAAGAATAGAGGGAACTACCGGTCTTGGCGTTCTTGCTCTCCTCTCTGAAAAGGACGAGCTTATTCTCGAAACCGCAAAGGAGCTTAAGGCTCAGAATCCTCAGACTATTGCGAAGAAGGCTTCGGCTCTTCAGTCCGAGATAAAGGAAACCAAGCGCGAGCTTGAAAGCGCAAACGCGCGTCTTTCCGAAATGAAGACTCAGTCGCTTCTTGAGGGAATTAAGACTGTCGGTAAGTTCAAGCTCCTTACTGCAAGGGTTGACGCTAAGCCGGATGCGGCAAGAGGTCTTTGTGACGCTGTTAAGGCTAAATTCTCCGACGGTGTAGCAGTATTCGCGGCAGTATCCGACGGAAAGCTTAATTTCGCAGCCTCCGCAGGTCCTGATGCCGTTAAGGCAGGCGCGCACGCAGGTAACATTCTCCGCGAAATCTCCGCAATCTGCGGCGGTAAGGGCGGCGGAAGACCCGACAGCGCAATGAGCGGCGGCCGCGACCTCGATAAGATTGACGAGGCTCTCGCAAGAGTTGAAGAAATTCTCGCGGGTATTTAAGTAGGTTAGAGAACGAAAATATCGCTTTTTTGAAAAAAAGCGATGTAAAAAACTTCATTAAATAATCATTGTAAATAAAAAGAACTCTGTGCGTAAGTTGTACAGAGTTCTTTTTTCGCTCCCACGTGTAAAGGAAGCTCCGCTGTAAGCGGTTGGGGTTTATATAAATTAAGTCAGTAGATTAAAAGTCAGCGCCGCCGCTATTTTGGGATTCCTGATACATTTTTTTAAATATATCCCAAAGGTATTTCTGGTCGTCTTCTCCCAAAGAATAAATGAATATTATCATTGATACACCGAATACAGTGCCGAAAATTCCAAGGATAAGTCCGCATATACACTTGCCGTCAAAATAGCCGAGTATTATTCTTGAAACCGAAGCAAATATTATTGCAAGCACTCCGAATACTATACTCGCCCATCCGAAAAAGCAGGTAAAAAGAGACACTATTCCCATAACGAGTGATACTACCGACCAGCCGAGAGTCTTAGGTCTGCCGTGTCTGTTAAGTGTCTGAAATGCGTAATCCTGCTCACCAATTTCTTCTTCGTTTCCGTAGTTATTCCATTCGTTTGACATTCTCTTCTCCCCTTCTTCTTTTTTCACTGATTATTCTATCACATTTTATCTGAACTTTCAAGAGTTTATTTTAATATGAATTTTTTATATCTTTAAAATTTAACACGGGGTGCGGTTTAACATGTTTTATAGTATAAATTAATCCTTTTTGAACAAAAATAATTATGAAAAAACCTTATTTTTGTAAATAAATGTTTATTTTTTGGGGGTCTGAATGAATAAAAATTTTTATTCGGCAGAAAGCAATGCCGAGTACAAGGAGCTCGTCAAAAAACATGCTCCAAAGTCACCGGTATTAAAAAACTCAATTCTTGCATTTTTGATAGGTGGGTTAATTTGCTTTGTCGGAGAGTGGCTTGCATATCTGTATAGATACCTCGGTGCTGACGAGGAAAAATCATACGTTTTAGTAACGGTAAGCTATATAGTTCTTGCATCGCTTGCCACAGGATTTGGATTTTTTGATAAAATTGCAAGGTACGGAGGCGCAGGAACTCTTTTGCCCGTTACGGGTTTTTCAAATGCTGTAACCTCATCGGCTATCGACACAAGAAGCGAGGGATATATTGCAGGTGTCGGCTCTAAAATTTTCACCGTTGCGGGACCCGTGATACTTTATTCTACTATTGCAGGCACTCTCTACGGCCTTATTTACTATATTTATAAGACGGTGATTGCGTTATGAGAAAAATAATAAGCTTTGAAAATAATCCGCCATCTTTTCTCTCCTGGGCATCGGTAGGCGGTTATGAAGAAAGACGCGGCCCTTTGGGTAAAAAATTTGATTTCTGCGACGATACAGACAGATTCGGTATGCCTACCTGGGAGCTTGCGGAAGGAGAGATGGGAAGATTATCTCTCAATATCGCTATGAACAAAATATCCTACGAGCCGCGTATGATAGACGCTCTTTTGGCGGGTGACCTTGAAAATCAATGCGTAGCATCGTCGGGCGGTCTTTATTCATTCGGTATACCCTATATCGGTCTTTATTCCGCCTGCTCAACCTGTACGGAAGCTCTTTTGCTCCTCTCATCTCTTATTTCAAAAACAGAGATTTCTGTGGGCGCAACAGTTACCACATCTCACAACTCTGCAGCAGAGCGTCAGTTCAGAACACCTATAGAATACGGTGGACAGAGAACACCTACTGCGCAGTGGACGGCAACCGCATCCGGAGCATTTATTCTCGGAAGCGGCGGAAAGGTGAAAATAAAAAACGGGATTATCGGTAAAATTATAGACGGACTTTCAAAGGACGCATCAAATATGGGCGCGGCAATGGCACGAGCAGCCTTTGACACCTTTTACACCTATTTTTCTCTCTCCGATATACCCCCAAGGGATTTTGACTGTGTAGTAACAGGAGACCTTGGAAGCGTGGGCTCGGCTATTTTCGAGGAGCTTATTGAAAGAGAGATGCCCGCGTCTCATATAAAGCACGTAGATTGCGGAAATCTTATCTATGACAAAAAGAATGCGGATATTCATTCCGGAGCTTCAGGGTGCGGCTGCTCAGCCTCTGTTCTTGCCTCTCATTTTCTTCCTATGCTGGAAGAGGGAAAAATTAAAAATATCCTTTTTATGTCCACAGGAGCTCTTATGAGTCCCTCAAGCGTTATGCAAGGGCAAAATATCCTCGGTGTAGCGCCTGCTATTCATATATCTTCCGATTAATTTTTCGTCTAATAAGGAGAAAAATATGCTTATTAAATCTCTTTTGGCATTTGCGGTAGGAGGTCTTTTCTGCGTTCTTGCCCAAATTCTTATTGATAAAACGTCATTTACACCTGCCCGCATTTTAGTTTCTTTCGTAATTTTGGGAGTTTTTCTTGGCGGTATAGGTGTTTTTAATCCGTTATTCGAATTTGCAGGATGCGGTGCTTCGGTCCCTCTCGTAGGATTTGGCGGAAATATTGCAAAGGGTGTAAAAAAAGCCGTTGACGAGGCGGGAATATTCGGAGTTCTCGGAGGTGCATTTTCAGCTGCAGCGATAGGATGTACGGTTTCACTTGTAACAGGATTTCTCTCATCTCTTTTCTTTAAAGGTAAATCAAAAAGACTTTAGTTCGTTTTTATATAAAAATAAGCCGATTTTTTTAAAAATTCGGCTTATTTCTTCAATTTTTTGTTGCTTTTTACTTATATATATGTTATAATAACTATAAAATATATATAAAGATTTAACGGAAAGGGAATATTATGAGCGAACTTAAAGATATAACGGCATTGATGCTTGAAAGTATTCAGGATAAACTTCCCGCTAAAACGGTTTTTAACCTCTGGTTTGGAAATTTTGAGCTTATTTCTTTTTCGGAAGAAAAGGCTGTTTTCAGCACTCCGACTGCTCTTCGCAAAAACGTTCTTCAGACAAAATACATAGATATAATTTCAAACGCTCTTGAGGAGGTTATAGGATTTCCTGTTGAAATTGAAATAACAAGCCCTCCTGAAATGAAAATTGAAGATATAAACATATCAGAGCCCCAACCTGCAGAAAAGCCCGACCCGGTTGAAGAGCAGGTTAAAAAAGAAAAAATAAAAGACATATTAAGTGATATTTCACAATCGCCGCAGAAGGAGGAATATACCTTCGATAATTTCATTGAGGGTGAATCTAACAAGTTTGTAAAGGCAGCGTGTCTTGCAGTATCAAAAGACCCTACCTATTACAATCCTCTTTTCATTCACGGTCATTCCGGACTTGGAAAAACCCACCTTCTGTACGCTGTAATAAATGAGCTTAGAAAAAATCACCCTTCACTGAAGATCGTTTATAAGACCTGCGAGGATTTTATGAACGAGCTTATTGAAGCTATATCAAAAACGGCAACGTCTGAATTTAAAGAAAAATACAGAAAAGCAGACGTTCTTCTTATAGACGATATTCAGTTTATAGCGGGCAAGGTCGCAACGCAGGAAGAATTTTTCCACACCTTCTCTTCTCTTTATGAAGCAGATAAGCAGATAATTTTAACAAGCGACCGTCCTCCTAAGGATATTCAGCCTCTTGAAGACAGGCTGCGTTCAAGATTTGAAGGCGGACTTATAGCCGAGGTTTCTCCTCCTTCTTTTGAATTAAGAACCGCAATCATTAAGAAAAAATCCTCTTCAATGAATATTCTTATTTCAAACGAGCTTGTGGATTATATGGCAGAAAGGCTGCAGAGAAACATAAGACAGATTGAGGGAGTATTGAAAAGACTTTACGCTCTTCATTCATTATCATCAACTCCCGTAACCAAGGAATCGATAGACGAATCGATATCATTTATAGACCCGGGTAATATTCCGACGGGTGTAATGGTTGAAAAAATACTTTCGGTAGTTACTAAGCATTTCGGAATAACTAACGAAGATATTAAATCAAAAAAGAGAACCGAAAATATTTCAAACGCGCGTCACACCGCAATATACATAATAAGAAATATGACTAATCTGTCTCTTAAAGAAATAGGAAATATATTCGGCCGTGACCACGCAACAGTTCTTTCTTCAATAGGAAAAATTGATACTAACGTTAAAACAAAGAACAGAAGCGCATCCGAAATCAAGAAAATAATGAAAGAAATCAAGGGTCAGTAAGGTTTTTAACATTTTTATGTTTATATGTTGAAAAAAATATGTTCTTAACCTGTTTTGATTTTTGTTTTTAACTCCTTATTTTTTATTAACAGTATATCAACAGAAAAAGTTTGAATCTTGACCGAGTGAAAACCTTGACAGATAAGGGTAAAACAAGGATTTAAACATTTCAACATACCCCAACTACTATTATAACTACCAAATAATAATTGTATTTTTCTTGTTTTTGAAAAAACGAGACGGAGAAAGGAAGAAATTATGAAGTTCACTATACATAAATCGGAATTTATGAAGGTTTTGACTCCCGCTATGGGAACTGTATCGAATAAAAATACCATTACTTCAATAGAAGGAGTTCTTATAGAGACTCTTGACTCAGGAAGTATTCAAATATCAACCTATGATATGAATAAGGGTGTAAGAGCTGTATGCGAAGCTACCGACATCGAAAGAGAAGGAAGGTTTATAATAAATGCTCAGAGACTTTATCAGACCCTGAGGGTTCTTCCTGATGACGATATAACTATTGATATAAACGAAAAGCTTAACTGTGAAATATCCTCGGGAAAATCAAACTTTTCTATTTTTGCGGCAAAGGGCGAGGATTTCCCGAATCTTCCCGACCTGGTATCAGATAAGGGATTTGAGGTTTCTTCATCAACACTTAAGAAGGTAATAGGAAAGGTTACTCATTCTATAGCCGTTCAGGATAACAGAGCTATGCTTATGGGTGCTTATTTCAAAATCAATAACGAAGAGATGGAGGTTGTATCCTGCGACAGCTTCACTCTTTCAAAGTGCAATATAAAGTGTGAGATAAATTCTCTTATAAACAGCAATGCATCTGTTGATTATTCATTTATTATTCCCGGTCACGCTCTCTCGGAGCTTACAAAGATTCTTCCCGATGATGAAGATTTTAAATGCACGTTTTATCTTTCGAGAAAGCACGCTATCATAAAATGCGACAATATAATATTCTTTACGAGAACCATTGATTCGGATTATATCGATTATAACAGAATAATCCCGAAGGAAAACGATATCTTTATAACCGTAAACAGAGAGAGAATACTCTCTGCTCTTGAAAGAGCTAATATAATAGCGGAAGAAAAAATACAGGGAAGCGGAAAAAGCTACGTAAAAATAACTACAAACGAGGATTTTGTTGTTCTTTCCTCTTCCTCGGTAAACGGCAAGGTATTTGACGAGATGGATTGTATCCATGAGGGAAACAATATAGAAATAGGATTTAACTGCCGTTATCTTATAAACAGCATAAGAGCTGCAGAGGGTGAAGAGATTATAATATCCTTCAAGACTCCTACGCAGGCAATAACCATATCTCCCAAAACAGAGGATGAAAAGTTCAATTATCTTTACATGGTTCTTCCTGTAAGAATGAACGAGAAATAATGTATATAAAAAGATTCAAGGCTGACAATTTCAGAAATATAGAAAGCTGTGATATATACTTTGATAAGGGAGTCAATCTTATACACGGTAATAACGCGCAAGGAAAGACTAACGCTGTCGAAGGTATATACGTCTTTGCAAGAGGAAGGTCATTTAGAGCCGCCGATGACCGTGAGCTTATAAAATTCGGAACGGACGGATTCAGGCTGTATATTGAATACAGTGATAAAAACGGAGAAAATACCCTTGAATATTCCTGCTTCGGAAGAGAAAGACGAAGAAAGAAAAACGGGTATAAAATTGATAAAATAAAAGAAATGCTCGGAAGCTTTAAAGCCGTTCTCTTTTATCCGGACGATTTACTTCTCGTTAAGGACAGTCCTGAGCAAAGACGTTCATTTTTAAACGTAGCCATAAGTCAGTGCTACGATTCTTACATAACCTACTATTCAAATTATAAAAAAGCTCTTGAAAACAGAAACTGTCTTTTAAAATTTGCATCTAAAGGCATGTACGTCGATGAAAACGAGCTTATCTCCTGGTCTTATTATATGGCTGAATATGCATCTTACATATACGTGATGCGCCGCGATTATATAAAAAAGCTTGAAGTGTATGCAAAATCTCTTATGAATAATATATCTGAGGGAAAAGAAAGTCTTGAGCTTTTCTATAAGAGCGATGTTAAAAACGAAACAGGAGAGCGAAAAGAAGCCGAAGAGGAATATAAAAGAGTATTCACATCGGAGCTTGAGCGCGAAAAAATAGTAGGAAGCACTCTTTTCGGTATTCAAAGAGATGATTTAATAATAAATATAAACGGAAAAAGCGCGAGAAGCTTCGCATCTCAGGGTCAGCAGAGGTCTATAGTTCTTGCCCTGAAGCTCGGTGAGGGCGAGGTTAACCGCGATATATGCGGAGAATATCCCGTATTTCTTTTTGATGACGTTTTATCCGAGCTTGACGAGAGAAGAAAATCCTTCGTTCTCGGCGGTATAGGGGAAAGACAGATAATAATAACCTCCTGTGAGAAGGAAGACGGCAAAATAAAAGGAAAAAAAATAGAAGTAAGAAGCGGAAGCTATAACTGATATGTATTTACACATAGGAAACGGTGAATGTATAAAAATTGAAGATATAATAGGTATTTTTGACCTTGATACAGCAACAGTTTCAAAAATAACTAAAAAATATATCTCCAAAAAAGAAAAAGAAAAGATTGTAGAATATACAGATTTTGACTTGCCTCGCTCTTTCATAGTGGTTAGGGATAAGAACGGTGAGAGGGTCAAGCTTTCAAGAATATCCTCGTCTGGTCTTCGCCAGAGAATAGAAACAGATAATTACACCGAGTAAAAAACAAAAAGGAAATATAAAAATGGAAAACAACGAAAAGAAAGAGCTCTTGATAAACGGTTACGACGACAGTCAGATACAGGTTCTTGAGGGACTTGAGGCTGTTAGAAAAAGACCGGGTATGTACATAGGTACAACCTCTGTAAAAGGTCTTCACCATCTTGTATATGAAATAGTTGATAACTCTATAGACGAGGCGCTTGCAGGGTACTGTGAGAGTATAAACGTCACTATATGGGAGGATAACAGCATATCAGTCCAGGATAACGGCCGCGGTATCCCCTCGGGAATGAATGAAAAGCTCGGTCTTCCGACCCTTGAGGTCGTTTATACCGTTCTTCACGCAGGAGGAAAATTCGGCGGCGAGGGATATAAGATTGCCGGCGGTCTTCACGGTGTAGGCGCATCGGTCGTTAACGCTCTTTCAGAGTGGGTAGAGGTTGAAAACTGCAGGGACGGTAAGAGATATACCGAAAGATTTGAGCGCGGTATGGTAAGACGTCCTTTCAAGTGTGAGGGCGAGTGCGGCGATAAGCACGGCCTTTACGTAAGATTTAAGCCCGACCCCACGATTTTCGAGGAAACCGTATTCGATTTTGAAACAATACTTACAAGAATGAGGGAGCAGTCCTTCTTAAATGCGGGCGTTAAGATTATTCTTACCGATAAGAGAGAGGGACAGGAAAGAGAAGAGGTACTTCATTACGAGGGCGGTATAGTTTCTTTCGTTGAATATCTCAACAATGAAAAGAGAGGAACTCCGATTCACCAGAACGTAATTTACATGAAGGGTGAAAAGGGCGGCTCTATTGCAGAGGTTGCGATGCAGTATAACGATAGCTACAATGAGACTATCGTTTCCTTTGCAAACAATATGTCTACTATCGAGGGCGGAACTCACGAGACCGGATTTAAAACAGCTCTTACAAGAGCCTTTAATAACTACGCAAGAAAAGCGGGTATAATTAAAGGTGACGATACCCTTTCGGGTGAGGACGTAAGAGAGGGACTTGTTGCCATTATATCAGTAAAGCTTACAGACGCACAGTTTGAAAGCCAGACCAAAGCAAAGCTCGGTAACAGTGAAATAAGAACTCTCGTTGATTCGATAGTTTCGGCGAAGCTTGAGGAATACCTCGAGGAAAATCCCGCTGATGCAAAGCAGATAATAGAAAAGGCGCTTGAAGCTAACAGAGCGCGCGAGGCGGCAAGAAAGGCGAGAGCTCTTGCAAGACGCAAAAACGTTCTTGACGGAATTTCAACTCTTCCCGGAAAGCTTGCCGACTGTAACGAAAAGGAAGCGAGACTTACAGAGGTCTATCTCGTAGAGGGAGATTCTGCGGGAGGCTCTGCAAAGGACGGACGCGACAGCCGATTCCAAGCTATACTTCCTCTTAGAGGAAAGGTTCTTAACGTAGAAAAGGCAAGACTTGATAAGGTTTATGCAAACACTTCGCTTATTCCTATAATTCAGGCACTGGGCTGCGGAATAGGAGAGGATTTTGATATAACAAAGCTCCGTTACGGAAAGATTATAATTATGGCGGATGCCGACGTTGACGGCTCTCACATAAGAATACTTCTTCTTACCTTCTTCTTCCGTCATATGCGTCCTCTTATAGAGAACGGGCACGTTTATCTCGCACAGCCCCCTCTTTACAAGGTACACAAGGGAAAACAGCTCAGATATGCATTCTCTGATGCGGAAAGAGATAAGTATATTGAGGAGCTTGGCGGTCACGGAGTTGAAGCTGAAAGATACAAGGGTCTTGGTGAAATGGACCCTGAGCAACTTTGGGAAACCACTATGGACCCTGAGAGAAGAACTCTTCTCAAGGTCGATATAAACGATGCCATAGCCTGCGACGAAACCTTCTCTGTTCTTATGGGCGATATGGTTGAGCCAAGACGTGAGTTCATTGCTCAAAACGCTAAATTCGTAGAAAATCTCGATATATAAGGAAAAGAAAATGGAACATAATTATAAATCATCAGATATAGAGTTTCCTCTCCAGCGAATTGAAACGCGTGATATGGAAAAAGAGGTTAAAACCTCGTTTATAGAATATTCTATGAGCGTTATAACCTCCCGTGCACTTCCCGACGTAAGAGACGGAATGAAACCCGGTCAGAGAAGAATACTTTATGCTATGTACGAGGACCATCTGACATATGATAAGCCGTTCCGTAAATCTGCTACCACAGTCGGTAACGTTCTCGGTAGGTATCATCCTCACGGTGACTCTGCCGTTTATCAGGCTATGGTAAGAATGGCGCAAAATTTCTCGCTTCGCTATCCTCTTGTTGAGGGTCACGGTAACTTCGGTAACGTTGACGGTGACGGCGCTGCCGCTTACCGTTATACCGAGGCAAGAATGAGTAAGATTGCCGACCTTATGATGAGCGATATAGAGAAAAAAGTAGTTCCCATGACGAGAAACTTCGATAATACGAGAGACGAGCCTGTTGTTCTTCCCTCAAGATTCCCGAACCTTCTCGTTAACGGCTCTGTAGGTATTGCCGTAGGCATGGCAACTAATATTCCGCCTCACAATCTTTCAGAGGTTGTAGACGGTACGGTTTACAGAATTGATAACCCCGAATGCTCTGTTGACGAGCTTATGGAGTACATAAAGGGTCCGGATTTCCCCACTGCCGCTATAATTTACGGCTCAAAGGGAATAAAGGACGCCTATGAAACCGGCAGAGGAAAGGTTTACGTGCGCGCCCGTGCGACCATTGAGGACGAACACAGAAGAATTATATTCACCGAAATTCCTTATATGGTCAATAAGTCTATGCTTATCGAAAGCATGGCAAATCTCGTCAAGGATAAAAAAATTGAGGGTATCACTGCTCTGCGCGACGAATCGGGCAGAGGCGGTATGAGAATCGTAGTTGAGTATAAGAGAGAGGCTAACGCTGAGGTAATACTCAATCAGCTTTATAAGTATACTCAATTACAGGACACATGCTCTGTAAATATGCTCGTTATAGTAAACGGCGAGCCGAAAACACTCTCTCTTCCCGCTGTTCTTGACGAATATATCAAGTTCCAGAAGAGCGTTATCACTAAAAGATGCGAATATGACCTTGAAAAAGCCGAGAAGGAAAAGCATATTCTTGAGGGCTACAGAACCGCTACCGAAAACATAGACGAGGTTATCGCTATAATAAAGAAGAGCGAGTCTATTCCCGCTGCAAAGGAAGCTCTTATAGAAAGATATGCTCTCTCCGACGTACAGGCGCAGGCAATAGTCGATATGACACTCGGTAAGCTTTCAGGTCTGGAAAGACAGAAGGTTGAAGACAGAATTGCAAAGCTTGAGGCAACTATAGAAGAGCTAAACGCTATTCTTGCCGACGAGGGCAAGGTAAAAGAAATTCTTAAGGGCGAGCTCCTTGATGCAAAGGCAAGATTCGGAGATAAAAGACGCTCAGAGCTCGTTGAGGCTACCGAGGAAATCGACCTTGAGGACCTTATTGAAAGACATACCTGCGTTATCACTGTCAGCCACTCCGGTTATATAAAGAGACAGAGAGCAGACGTTTACTCTGCACAGAACAGAGGCGGTAAGGGAATTATAGGAATGACTACCAAGGAAGACGACTTTGTTGAGGACGTCCTTGTAGTTAACAGCCACTCGCATCTCCTCTTCTTTACGAATAAGGGAAGAGTTTATGCGAAGAAGGCTTACAGAATTCCCGAGGCGTCAAGAACTGCAAAGGGTACGTTCCTTACCAATATAATAGAGCTTGGCGAGGGTGAATTTGTAACCGCTATTATTTCTATTGCAGAATTCTCTGAGGGCGAATATCTCACGATGGTAACCAAGCGCGGAGTTATCAAGAGAACTCTTCTTACCGACTTTGAGTATCAGAGGAAGGGCGGAAAGATTGCAATTAATCTTGACGAGGACGACGAGCTTATATTCGTAAGGCATACTAAGGGTGATGAAAACCTTATTATTGCGACACGGGGCGGACTTGCAGTAAGATTTGACGAGAATAACGTAAGATGTATGGGACGCGGCGCGCACGGTGTTAAGGGTATTACCCTTACGGGCGACGACTACGTTGTCGGTGTTGCTGTCGTTGATAACGGCAAAAAACTTCTCACTATAACCGAAAACGGTATGGGTAAGAGAACCGATTTCTCGGATTTCCGTGAAATGAAGAACAGAGGCGGAAAGGGCGTTTCCTGCCAGAACATCAATGAAAAGACGGGTAAGCTTGCCGCAATTATAACCGTTGCCGACGATGACGATATAATGCTTATAACAAACGAGGGCGTTATAATAAGAACGTCGGTATCGAATATAAACGTTTACTCAAGAACTGCAACAGGCGTTATAGTTATGCGTCTTGCTGACGGCTCTTACATCAACAACGTAGCACGTCTTGAAAAGGCTGAGGAAATAGAAGAGGCAAGTGAGGCTGCGGAAAATGAACTTGCCGAGTCGTCTGAAGCGGCAGAAATCAAAACCGACAGCGGCGAAAATCAAAAGCCATCTGATGAGGAATAATTAAAGTGGTGAAAATGAAAAAAATTATTTCTCTTGTTCTCACTGTTGTTTTTTTACTTCTCCTCGCATCATGCGGAGCGGAAAAAAACCGTTCGTATGACGAGGCAGAGGTAAAAACCGCAGCGGAAGAGCTCATAAGAAAAACCGAGCGGCTTAATGAAATATTCTGGGGCAAGGGAATACCCTACGTTGAGGAATACGGATACACGGGCTACTATCCTGCCGACCCCATATATCTTGTAGAACACGGATTTCTTACGGTTGATGATTTAAAAAAAGATACAGGGGAAGTTTTTTCGACCGACTATTGCATAAGCATTCAAACGAGCGTTTTCTCATCGTCTGTCGGTGACTTTGGAATGACGGGATACACGAGATACTATCAGGGTACTGATACTATAATGGTTTATAAAAAATATAAGCCGCTGCTTACCGATACCGTTGAATATGATTATTCAAGCATTTCCGTTATAGGCTCAAAGGGCGAAATAGTAACCGTAAGTATTCCGGTAAAAGTGACACGGGGCGAGCTTTCCCAGGAAAGAGTAATAGAAGTTGACTTGATTGAAGAAAAAGACGGTTGGAGAATCGACTCTCCCACTTACGCAACGTATCGCGCAGATTGACAAACTCTTATTGAAAACTAATATTTACAAAGTGAGGAAAAATAAATGACGTTTAAGGAAAAATTAGTAAAGCTTAGAAAGCTTAAGGGTCTTACGCAGGATGAATTTGCAAAAGCAGTAGGAGTTTCGCGTCAGGCAGTTTATAAGTGGGAATCCGGCCAGTCATATCCCGAGGTTGCAAAGCTCCTTGAAATTAAGCTTCTTTTCGGTATTTCCATTGACGACCTTCTTGACGAAAATTACGAGGTAATAGTTCCCGAGAAGAAAAAGAAAAAAAGAGCTCCGAAGACCGCAGAAGCAACTCTCGCAGAGGAAGAAATGCCCGCAGCCGAAGAGGTACCCGTTACCGTTAATGCACCCGAAGAAGAAAAGGCTGAGGTACATGAAGAGCCTCTTGAAGAGAAAGCAGAACTTCCCGCAGAAGATATACAGGAAGAAAACAAGAAGAAGACCGGATTTTTCGGAAGACTTTTCGGAAGAAAATAAGTTTTTTACCGAAGAGTGTAAAAGTAATTTCATTTTGAATTCGATAATTGAATAAACATAAACAAAACAGTCGATAATCCCCAAAAAAGAAAGAGAGTTTCTTATGAGGGGATATCAGAAAAAGGTTATATACGTCAAAAATACGGGAAGCCGCCATTTTGAAGAGGCTTATTTCGTGTTGCGCCCCGACAGCGAAGGCGCGGCGGCTTCCTACGACAGTATGATTTCAGAAGCAAATCGAATAATTAACGAGAATTTCAAGAGGAAAAAAGGCGGTTTTTTTTATTCGAAAAAGTGGTATATACTGACCTTTTTATCGGGATGTGCCATAACGGCATCCCTTTGTTTTCTTATAGGGATTTTAGTTTAGGCACGGGTAAATAATCCGAACTCGTTTCAGAGAGACTTATTTTGTGAAATCCATCGGTAAAAATCCTTATAATACTAGGCAGGAATACAGACCGGGCGAAAAAGTTAAAGATTTTTCACCCTGAGATACAATATGAAAGGTAAGAAATGACAAAAGGAAAAGTTAAGATAGATAAAAACGGAAAGCTTCGTATAATGTCGCTTGGCGGACTCGGAGAAATAGGAAAAAACATCACCGTTTTCGAGTACGGCGACGACATAGTTGTTATAGATGCAGGCATGGGATTTCCCGACGAGGATATGCTTGGAATAGACCTTGTTATCCCCGATATAACATATCTTGTAAAAAATGCGGATAAGATAAGAGGTGTTCTTATAACCCACGGTCACGAGGACCATATCGGCTCGGTACCCTATCTTTTGAAGCAGATAAACGTTCCGATATACGGAACACGCCTATCGCTCGGTATCATTGAAGGAAAGCTTGAGGAGATAAATCCGGGATACGACCCCGACCTTTATACCGTTGAGGCGGGTGACGTTATAAACCTCGGTGTATTTAAAGCGGAGTTCATTCACGTGAATCATTCTATCGCGGATGCGTGTGCAATAGCACTTAAAACACCGATAGGAACGGTATTCCATTCGGGAGATTTCAAGCTTGACGTATCCCCGATTGACGGACTCATGATGGACCTTACGAGAATAGGCGAGATAGGAAAGTCGGGCGTTGAGCTTTTGCTCTGCGAATCAACGAATGCCGAGCGCGCGGGATATACCCCGTCGGAGCGTACCGTCGGCAGTTCTCTTGAGAGAATTTTTGCACAGTACGAGGATAAGAGGCTTATAGTAGCAACCTTTTCCTCGAATATACACCGCGTTCAGCAGATAATAAACGCGAGCGCAAATCATAAAAGAAAAGTTGCGATTCTCGGTCGCAGTATGGTAAACGTTATCGGCGCAGCGGCTGAGCTCGGTTATATAGATTTGCCCGACGAAACGCTTATAGATATAGGGGAAATCAAAAAATACAGACCCGAAGAGATAACTCTTATAACCACCGGAAGCCAGGGTGAGCCGATGTCTGCTCTTTACAGAATAGCTTTCTCGGAGCACGACAGAGTTAAGCTCACTACGAGCGACGTCGTAATTCTTTCATCAAGCGCAATCCCCGGAAATGAAAAGCTCGTCGGAAAAATCATAAACGCGCTTATTAAAAACGGAGTTAAGGTGGTTAACGACTCAATCGAGGACGTGCACGTTTCCGGCCACGCCTGCCGTGAGGAAATAAAGCTTCTTATGGCTCTTCTTAAGCCAAAATATTTTATGCCTATACACGGTGAGGAAAGGCATCTTTTCGCAAATAAGGAAAATGCCGAGTTTATGGGAATACCTCCGCAGAATATTTTTATCTCCGAAATCGGTAAGGTGCTCGAAATTGACCGCAAGGGCGCTAAATTTAACGGAACTGTTCCCTCGGGAAGAGTTCTGATAGACGGCTCGGGTATCGGTGATATCGGCAGCGTCGTTCTCCGTGACAGAAAAATTCTCTCTGAGGACGGACTCGTCGTGGTAGTTGCAACCGTTGATACCAAGGGATGCTATATAGTTTCAGGTCCTGATATAGTTTCGCGCGGCTTCGTTTACGTCAAGGAGTCTGAGGAGCTTATGGAGGAGGCGAGAAGAATTGCCGAATCCGCTCTTAATCAGTCAATTTCAAGACGGTATGACGACAGAATGGCAATCAAAGCCCATATAAAAGACGAGCTCGCAAAGTTTATATTCAAGAAAACCAAGCGCCGTCCTATGATTCTTCCCATTCTTATGGAAGTGTAATAGAATGTAAGACGAGGGGGCGTGTCGCTTTTTTGTAAAAAAGCGACGCAAAAAACTTTATAATATACTGTAGAAAAATATATAATAGAAAAAGCTCCGTACTTTGTTTGTACGGAGTTATTTTTGTTATTCAAAGTGAGAGCCGGAGGTGAAAACACCCTCGTGGATACATTTGACGGGGCAAACCTCGCGGCAAGCACCGCAGTCGATACACTTTTCGTAATCTATAGATGCTAGGTTATCCTTGACAACTATTGCGCCCGTGGGGCATGTGCGCTCGCATTTTCCGCAGGCTATACAGCCGTTTTTGCAAAATTGACGCACTTTTGCTCCCTTATAATGATTATTGCAGGTAACTACTACCCGTGCCGTGTCACGTATTAGGTGAATAATACTGTTCGGGCATTCCTTGACGCACATTCCGCAGCCGATGCACCTTTTCGGTGATATAGTGGCAAGCCCCTTATCGTTAATATAAATCGCGTCACGAGGGCACACCTTTATGCAATCACCGTATCCGAGGCAGGCAAAGGTACAGTAGTTATCACCCGAATAAAACATATTTGCAGCTTTGCAGGTTTTAGGGCCGTCGTAATCGTATTTTTTCTCCTCGGGGAGAGCAAGTCCGTTGCAGGCGACGTATGCGACCTTCTCATCTACTTCTTTTGCTGAAACTCCGAGGATATCTGCGATGGCTTTTGCCGTGCCGTCGCCCCCGGGTGTGCAAAGATTCGTTTCTTTTGTTCTTCCCTCGGAGAGTGCTTTTGCGTAGGCATCGCACCCCGAAAATCCGCACGCCCCACAGTTTGCACCCGGTAACTCCTCACGTATTTTAAGGGCTCGCCCGTCCTCTTTTACTCCGAAAAGTGAGTTCGCTGCGGTGAGAAGAATCGCGCATAGACTGCCTACCAAAAAGAGAACTGCAATCGGAATTAAGATTGGCATATATAATTCCCCCTTTATGCGAGTATGGACTCGACGATTCCCGAGAATCCGAAGAATGCAAGCGAGAGAATAGATGCGGCGATAAGCGTTATCGGAAGACCTTTAAAAGCGGTCGGTGAAGGGCAGTTTTCTATTCTTTCGCGTACACCTGCAAACAGCACCATGGCGAGAAGAAAACCAAGCCCGACACCGAGTGAGGATACCATTGACTCGATAAAATTATATTCGTCGGTGACATTATTTATAGTGACTCCGAGAACTGCGCAATTGGTAGTTATGAGCGGCAGATAAACACCGAGCGACTTATACAGCGCGGGAATAAATCTTTTTAAAATTATTTCAACGAACTGAACGAGCGCGGCAATTACGAGAATGAAGGCTATTGTCTGAAGATACTCAAGCTCAAATTTTTCAAGAATGAATTTCTGTATGGGATAGGTCACCGCAGTAGCAAAGAGCATTACGAAGATTACCGCAAAGCCCATACCGCTTGCCTGACCGATTTTTTTAGAAACACCGAGAAAGGGGCAGATTCCAAGAAAACGCTGCAGGACGTAGTTATTAACAAGAACTCCGCCCATAAGAATGAGTAAAAGCTCACGCATCAGATTTTTTCCTCGCTTTCCGCGCTGTTTGCAGCCGTTTCGGTATCCCGAGCTAATGAGCCGCTGCAAAGAGCGGCAGAGGGACAACCCTTGCAGGACGGATTTTTTCGTCTTCCTTCCCCTTTTTCAGGGCCTATTTTATTGACAATGGCAATTAGTATTCCGAATACGAGGAATCCGCCCGGGGCAGACCGAAGAATCGGCAGGTTGTATTTATAGAGAATCGGAATTCTGAACGGGGAATCGGGAATAACAGTTAACGTTCCCGACCCAAAAACCTCGCGCACCAGCGCCAACCCAACGAGGGCCGCCAGAAATCCGAGTCCCATTCCCGCTCCGTCAAGGACGGAATCAAAAACCGTATTCTTTCTTGCGAACATTTCGGCTCTGCCGAGAATGATACAGTTTACAACTATAAGAGCGAGAAAAACACCCAGCATATCGTATATGGCGGGGAAATATGCGTTCATCACCATTTGTACGAGTGTTACGAACGCTGCTATTACCACGATATATGCAGGTATGCGGACTGTGTCCGGGATTATCCTGCGCAATGCCGATATTGCGGTATTCGAGCATATGAGAACGACTGTTGCCGCAATTCCCATCCCCAGAGCGTTTATAAAGCTTCCCGTCTGGGCAAGCGCGGGGCATGTTCCAAGAACTAAGACGAGAACGGGGTTTTCGGAGATTATGCCCTTTAAAAAGATTGAAAGGCTGCTGTTTTTTTCTTTTTTCATCATCCTTCTGTCCTCCGTTTCTTTGAAATAATCATTGCTGCGATAAAAATGGCGGCGGAAAGGCTGAGAATTAAAATTCCCACAGCTCGCCAGAGCGGAAAAGCGGTCGGAATGTATGGGAAGACCGCGCCCACCGCTTCTCTGAAATCACTCGACGTGTAGGTAGCCGAGCTGACAAGCTCTGTCTCGCCTACGGTTTTTTCATCCTTGCCTATAAAGTTTTTGGGGAAATTTCCGTAATCAACACCGTGACCGACTATCCAAGACAGAAGCTCGAGATTTTTTATTTTTCCGTCCTCACCGATATATATAAGACCTTCGGTTGCAACGGGTACGTACTCTCCCGGGACTGCTATATAAGCAACGTACCCACTTTTTTCCGAAATTTCATAGAGTTTTTTTAACACCTCGGGTGCGTCATCGGGAATGGAAATAGGGCTGAAATCCTTTTCACCGACAAGCTTTTTAATATGGGGATAGAGCTCGGAGTCGCTTCGCGGAATACCGGCGGCTTCTTCGGCGGAAACCGAAGCCTTGGTAATATATAGATGTGCCGTTTCTCTCTCTGCTTCAATAGTCTCCGCTGCCAAAAGTGCATCGCCTATAAGTCCTTTAAACGCGTTTGACGAAACTGTAACGCCCGCGGTTATATCGACCTTTCCGTAGGTATCCTTTGTTGTGCCCAGGAATTTTTCGGGGTAGGTGGTTTTTCCGAAGTCCTTTGATTCCTTGTAGTTTGTAAGGCTCACTCCGGCAACCGTACCGTCGGTATATATTCCCACCGAAACAGTCATATCCTCGGCGCTGTACTCGGTTGCCGTCGCCATAATAAGAACGTAACCGCGGTCAGCGGATTCTCTGTATGCCGATTTTACCGTTTTCGGCAACGAGTATTTGTTTATATCAAGCTCGTCAAAAATAGTGGCGTCGGGCAGAACCTCTACAAGCGACGCCTGCTCCTTTTTCAAGGCGTTTTCCTTTATTTTGTCTTTGGTAAGCGCGTTCGCACCGCTGAGAACGAGTGCGGCTGTAACGCATATTGCCGATAGAACGAATATGGGCAGAATAGTTTTTTTCTTCACGCGCGAGCACCTCCCAGGGCGAAGTTTTCCGTCAGTCTTTCTATATAAGGGGAAAGTATATTCATAAAGAGTATTGCAAAGGAAACACCTTCGGGGTAAGAGCCAAAATATCTGATAAGAAAGGTAATAAGTCCGCATCCGAATGCATATATCATTTTACCGGGACGTGTTATTGGGGAGCTTGAGTAATCGGTTGCCATATAAACTGCACCGAGGACAAGACCGCCCGAAAGAATATTTAGAACTGCAAACTCAAGGCTGTTACCGTAGATAAGCGAAAGTGAAAAAACCGTTCCGATGAAAATTAGGGGAACTTCAAGGTGTATAACCTTTCTTATAATTAGATATACGAAGCCGACGAGCAGGGCGAGAGTGCAGACCTCACCGATTGCTCCGCTTCGAAGTCCAAAGAACATATCAAACAGAGAGGGAAGCTCTTTACCGTACTTTAAGCTCTCCAGAGGAGTTGCTCCCGTTGTCAGCTCTGCCGAATTTAAAAAAATGGGAACGGCTCCGCCGTCTAATGTGTCTGCAAAGCATACTATGAGAAACACTCTTGCCGTGGCAGCCGGGTTCGCAAAATTACAGCCTATACCGCCAAAAAGACATTTCACGACAACTATCGCAAAAACCGAGCCTACAGCGCATTGCCAAAGCGGAGAGTTTGCGTGAAGATTAAGACCGAGAAGAAGCCCCGTAACAATAGCGGAAAGGTCGCCTACCGTTTGGTCCTTTTTAGTAACCTTATTAAAAATAAATTCCGAGCCGACAGCTGAAATTACTGAAACCGATAAAACAAAGAATGCTCGGAGTCCGAAGAGAATAAGTCCCGCGAGGGTTGTCGGGAGAAGGGCTATTATGACGTCGAGCATTATGCGGTTTGTAGTCGCGGTGTCACGGATATGCGGAGAGGAGGAAACCGAAAGCTTACTTTTCATCTTGATTTTCCCCCTTCCTTTTTATTTCTTTTGCGTGTATAAGGTCTGCCTTTGCGAGTCTGTTGTTTTCGACGAGAGGGCGTTTTGCCGGGCAAACATATGAGCAACAGCCGCATTCAATACAAAGATTAACCTTTGCAGAGTCTAGTATCTCGGCTCTGTCGATACTGTTTGAAAGTCCCATTGCCCCCGCATACACCGTTGGATTAAGTCCTATGGGGCAGGCGGAAACGCATCTTCCGCAGCGTATGCAGGCAGTAATTTTTGGATTTTTCGAATCCTTTTTTCTAAATGCGGTTATGGCATTATTGTTTTTCATTATAGGGGCATCAAGAGAATAAAGGGCAATTCCCATCATGGGTCCGCCGTAAAGAATTTTTCCGGGTTTTTCGGAAAATCCCCCGACAGCCTCTATAACGTCACCGACTCTTGCGCCTATCGGAGCGATAATATTTGCAGGGGATTTTATTGCCGAGCCGTCAACGGTAAGACATTTTTCAACAAGCGGCATACCCGTGTCAAGATATTTCTGAAGCTTTGCTACAGTTGTAACGTTAAGTAAGAGTATTCCGACGTCGGACGGAAGCTTGCCTTCGGGAATTATTCTTCCGGTGGTATTATAAATCAATATTTTTTCTGCTCCCGCGGGATATAACGAGGGAAGAGGCGCGACCGAAACCCGCCCTTCCTCGCGGAAAATATCTTTCATTTTTGAAATGCACTCGGGCTTATTTTCCTCAATGCCAAGTATAGCCCTTGGTATTCCCGAAAGGTCAAGTATTGTTTTTATGCCTCGCATAACTAAGTCGGATTCGTCAAGCATAGTTCTTGTGTCGCTGGTTATATAGGGCTCACATTCCGCACCGTTAATAATAAGAGTGTCTATTTTAGAAATCTTTTCGGGGTCAAGCTTTACTGAGGTAGGAAATCCCGCACCGCCAAGTCCCACAAGACCTGCATCTCTTGCAGCGCATCTAAGTCCCTCGAAGTTGGTTACCTGTGGCGGTACGATAGAGGGGTCGCGCTCAAGCTTTCCGTCGGATTCTATTATCACCGACTCGCAATTTTTGCCGTTTGGGAGAAGAAAGGTGTCGATTTTTTTTACAGTTCCCGAAACAGATGAATGAATGTTTGCGGATATAACGTCACACGCCTCTCCTATAAGAGTTCCCACGTATACCTTGTCGCCTGACTTTACGATAGACTTCGCGGGCGCTCCTATATGCTGTGACATAGGTATCTCGACAGTTTTCGGCGGCGGCATTCTTATTGGCGCAAGATTTGCGGTTTTCTTCCGTTCGGGCAATTTTACTTTTCCTAATTTAAATAGCGGCATATTATCACCTTTCAAAATGCTAACAATTATTAACATAATATCCTACTTGTTACTTTTTATTATAAACAAAGAAAAGACAATAATACGGTCCTTATGCCATTTTATATAAAAAGTATTTACAAAGCGGCTTTTTTGTGCTAGAATATAATTCGTGAAAAAATTAAAGGAATTTAATAATGGGAACTATTGAACTTATACTTACGGCAATTGCCTTGTCGATGGATGCTTTTGCCGTTGCCGTTTGCAAGGGTCTTTGCACCGAAAAAGTAAAAATAAAACATATGGCAATCACGGGCGCGTGGTTTGGCGGATTTCAGGGGCTTATGCCGCTTATCGGCTTTCTTCTCGGTTCTGCTTTCGCAAAATATATTGAGCCGGTTGACCACTGGATTGCATTCGTCCTTCTCGGGCTGCTCGGAGCTAATATGATAAAGGAAGCCTTTTCAAAAGAAGAGGAGGCGTGTGACGTTAATTCCTCGTCCTTTGGATTTAAGGTAATGTTTGTTATGGCGGTAGCTACGAGTATTGATGCGCTTGCCGTTGGAATCACCTTCGCGCTTCTCCCCGACGTTAACATCTGGGTGGCGATAGGTTCAATAGGCGTTATCACGTTTCTTCTATCCGCAGTCGGTGTTAAAATCGGCTCGGTATTCGGTGCTAAAAACAAAAAATACGCCGAGCTTTCGGGCGGTATTGTGCTTATTCTCATAGGCCTTAAGATACTTCTTGAGCATCTCGGAGTTATATCCTTTTGATTTTTAAAAAAGAGAGGCTGAGTTGTGCTTTTAAAAAAGCTTTGACTCAGTCTCTCTTTTTTATATTGAAACCTTTTATATTATCGGATTCTCTTTAAACGGCGTCAGCCGGTTCTATTCACTCTTGCCTAACACAAGCTTCTTTATTGTATTAAGAAGCTTTATATCGTTTTCCGTTATGTTTTCGAATTCATCCAATCCAAGCAAATATCGAGGGTCTAACCTTAGTATTTGACATATTCGACGCAATTGTTCAATGTTAGGTTCTTGCATATCGCGTTCTATTTTAGAGTAATTTGATTGATTCATTGGAATCAATCTCGCCATATCACTTTGAAGAATATCCATATCTTCGCGCGCGTTTCTGATTTTTGCACCAATGTTCATAAGCAAACCTCCCACTGAAAATATTATAGCAATTTTAACTAAAACTATTGACATTTAGTTTAAAAAGATATATAATTAAGAACGTATAGTTAAAAAATAACTATATTATAGCATTTTAGGAGGATAAACATGGACTACGAAGTAAACACACAAAGTAATCAGCCGGAGATGCCGATACCCGACGGAAAGGGTATATCTATAGCCGGACTTGTACTCGGAATTTTGGGAATTGTGGGAAGCTGGATTCCCGTGGTATGCTATTTCACTACCGTATCCGCGATTCTTGGCTTGATTTTTGGAGCTCTTGGAAGAAAGAAGTCTGTTGCGGCTCACGGAAAGGCGTCCGGCATTGCAACGGCAGGACTTGTCCTCGGTATCATAGGAACCGCATTTGCAGTTCTCGGTCTTATTTGTACTATAGCTTGCGCGGCAACTATTTGCAGTGCGGCGGGTGCAGTTTAAGAAGAAACGAAGAAACTACTGTTTTTATAAGCAGTAGTTTCATTTATTATGGTGAATATTATGTTTCCAAGTTTTTATTTTTTAGGAAAAGAGATTTCGATGTATGCCTTGATGGCTGTAATCGGTCTGCTTGTGGCAGGCTTTGTTTTTTGCAGAAGAATATCAAAGGCAGGATATGATGACAATGAGGCAATATTTTTCCTTTTGACATTAAGCCTCGGAATGCTTGTCGGCGGAAGCACGATGTATTTTATTACCAATGCTAAGTATTGGTATATGCTTACACAATCATCGTCGTTTGCCGAGCTTCTTACGACGTTAGGCAAATTGTTTGGCGGTTCGGTTTTTTACGGAGGACTAATCGGGGCTTATATTATAGGTCTTATATACGTAAAGGTAAGGTCTTTGCCAAAGGCGCTTTATATGGATAGCGCAGCTTTGTTTGCGCCTATATTTCATATTTTCGGGCGGTTAGGATGTTTTTTTGGCGGTTGCTGTTATGGAATAGAATGTAAATTCGGCTTTGCGGCTCGGGGAAATGAGATAACCGCAATAGGAGAAGCTACAAGATTTCCTGTTCAGCTCTTGGAGTCTTTTTGCAATTTGTGTATTGCGTTAATAATCCTAGCGGTGTTAAAAAAACAAAGACTGGCAGGGCGTGTATTTTATCTATATCTGATTATGTATTCTACCGTGCGGTTTTTTGATGAATTTTTGCGCGGGGATGAGGTACGAGGATTTGTTTTCGCGCTATCTACCTCTCAATTTATCAGCATATTTATCTTCTTGTTTGCCTCGGTATCTCTCATTCCAAGCTTTAAGAAGAGAAAAGCATTACGCGTATAAAAGAAAGCAGCGTATATAAAAATGCAAAAAATCCCTGACGGAGCGATGTTTCGCAAATCCGTCAGGGATTTTTTAAAATTCGAAGCTTATTATACTCTCACCCGGAATACTTCCTTCTTTTTTTGCCGTTCCGTTGGAATTTACCGTAAATCCGCGGGATTTGAGCATTGCTTTATCAAGATTGTATTCGTCACTGTTAAATAAGAGAGAATATTTGCTCGACTTATTTGAGGTGTTAATTACAAATATAACGGTTTGTTTTCCGTCTTTTTTACGCCAAGCGCCTGTGTACACCTGTTCCATTGTAATAGGTGTGGTAAAGTGCATAGCGGGCTTCGTTATCTTTGGCGAAAGCGAGCATTTTAACGTTGGAGGACGAAGCATTTCGGCGCAGGAGAAGAGCTTTGAGTATTTGTATCTTTCCCTAACAATCGTTTTTAAGAAAGAAAGCTTTTCTTTTGAGTAAAGCACATCTGCCTTTATCCAGCCAAGCTGCTGACCGTACAGAAATGATTTCGCGAGAGTGTATTTGAAAAATTCCACGTCATCCTTTTTTTCTCCGAGAACGTTTCTGCCGAATAGTTGAATATAACCCGAATAAACTGCAGGAAAAGCCGGTACGGCTTCATTCATAAGCCAGCGCCAAGTGAGGTATCCGTCAAAAAGATTCATAAATTCCTCGGAATTATCCTCTGAAAAATAGAACGAATCACGGGGCTTGTCCTTTATAATATTTTGCATCAAGGAACGGTATCCGTTACACCAGTACGTTCCGCCGCCAACCGTGTGACCGTGTGAAGTATCGTAGCAGGGCATACCGCTGAATGCAGCAATCTGGTCAAAGTAAATGCCGTCTATATTAAGAGTGGATTCCAGCTCACATACAACGTCTTTTATTATTGCGTGCCATTTTTGATAGGTCGGACACATTCGGGCAAGAAGCACAGATTTTCCGTCATCGTGAGTTTGGGGATATTTTGCAATGCTCACCTCGCCGTCTTCAAGCTTTACAGCACCCGCTTTGCCGGTGTTTTCAAAGGTCACATCAAACTGTCCGTCAAAGTTATCGCGGGTTTCCCAGCTCAGCGCGTTTATGTAAGGCACAACAGATATATCATGCTCCTTAAGCTTAGAAAGTCCAACCTTAAACTCTTCCTTGGCGGGTAAAAAGTGTGGATAATTAACGTTAAACGGAATTTCGTGCCAGTTATAAACGTGGTAACCAATAGGAGTGCCAAGCTCTTTTTGAAGTTCTATAACTGCATTATACCAATACCCAGAGGTATATATGTCGCTGCCGGCAGAAAGCTTCATCGGCCGATTGTCGCCCTGTGATGCGGAATTTGGAATATAATCACATACCCAGAACGGCATTTCTTTAAATTTAGGTGGAGTGTCGCATCTTCCGTTTTCGTCAATCTTTGGAAGCCAGGTCGCTTCATTTATTACAAACTCCGAATATATACGGGCTGCGTCAAACCAGTCACCGCAAAGATGTCGCCACACGCATTTTCCAAGCAGCTTAAAGGAGTTTTTGGGAAGATTCCCGTTCTCACCGACGTAATAAGATAGAAAGGTTGCTTTGCCGTTTTCTGCGTTTGTTTCGTGCTTTTTGAGGGCGGGATATGGGTCGTGTATTCCGAAATAAAGACCGTCACAATCACCGTATGCTGCAAAAAACTGCATACTGTACGGTGGGTCGCCGCTGTAATTATATCCTGTCTTTCCTGCATCTTTTATAACAATACCCGAGGTTTCCGGCAGGAATAGGTTGAATCTGTAAGCGCTGACGGAAAGAGTGGGATAGGAGCATTCCATAACCGACCATTCACTGCTTTCGTTTGTAACGGAGCTGACCCAGTATATAGCATTTTCCGTCACCTCGGCAGAAATGGTTACAGAGATGCCCGAAATTTGACACGGGTCGCAAAAAATAAATGTATACCCTACTGAAGATTCTGAGACCTTAACCTTTTTCCATTGGCTTGCAGAGCTGATTTTAATACTCACCCCATCGGTGAGGCGCTTTGCTCTCATATAGAAGATTGGAGAAGACAAAATTTTCATTTCACCGAAATGGCCCGAATCAATAACAGCGGAATGTTCTGTTGTCTTGAATGTTACACAGAAATCTTTCCTGATAATTTCAATCATTGTTTTTTTCCTCTTTTATAAGATTCAATGGCTGTGGGAATTGAAAAACCGTTTTTTTCGAGAAGCGCTTCGGCTTTGGAATAATCCAGCTCCGGAAGAATTTCAAGAACTATCCTTATCATTCTATCGCGAAGCTTGATATTCGTGGGCTTTAGGTTTATCATCATATTTTCGTAAACCTTGCCGAGCTTTATCATAACCGAGGTGGTTATCATATTCATTACCATTTTCTGCGCGTTTCCGGCTTTCATTCGGGTTGAACCGGTTATTACCTCCGCGCCCGTGTCGCAAAAAATCGGAAAATCGGCAATTTCACCTATAAGCGCGTCGTCGTTTGAGGAAAGAGATACGGTTTTTGAACCAAGGCTCTTCGCATATCTCATTGCATCAGCGACAAACCTTGCGTTTCCCGATGCGGAAATACCCATTACGACGTCGCGGCTGCAAACAGAAACCTCTTGAAGAGCTGCTATTCCTGCATCACCGTTATCCTCCACGTTTTCTGAGGCTTTGACGAGTGCCGATGGACCTCCTGCAACTACGGCAAGGACGGTATTGTAATCAACTCCGTAGGTCGGTGGGCATTCAGCGGCATCCTGAGCTGCAAGTCTGCCCGACGTACCTGCACCGACGTAAATAAGTCTGCCCCCCTCGCGTATAGCCTCGGTAATGCAGTCAACTGCTGCGGCAATAGAGTCGAGAGCTTCTTCGACGGCTTCGACTGAACGGCGGTTTTCGTCGTTTATAAGCGCAAGCATCTCCTTGGTAGTTGCCTTATCAATATGTGTTGTTCTTGGATTTCTCTGTTCTGTTGATTTCATTTTTTACTCCGTAAAGTTATTTATATGTGTTTATGAAGTTTTCTTTGAGGACTTTGAAGTTGTAATCCGTTCTGGAAAGGTCAAGACACCTGCGCATGGCTCCGAAAATCGGCGGCAGTTCGGAAAATTCAAGGGTTATATACTCGGGTATTGCCTCGCGCAAGAGCTTTTGAACTGCCGGCACGCACGTCGCTATACCGCCGCCAAGAATCACCGAATTTCCGACGTCGTATTTTTCTATTGCTTTAAGTATCAGGGAAGCCAGGTATTCCGTGGATTTTCTGACTATTTTTTCGGCATCTCTATCTCCCACTTCCATTGCCGCGAAAGCTAGCGGAGCAAAAGAGGCTATATAGTCGTTTCCGTTTTTATATAAAAGGTCTATTGAGGCAAACGGCTTTGTGCCGAGCTTGGCTTCGACGAGCCGTACAGCCTCGCCTCTTTCGGCAAGTCCGTTTTCTGCTGCAAGAGCAAGAGCTATAATATCTCTGCCTATAGCGTATCCCGACCCCGCCGCATCGAAAAGACTGCCAAAGCCGCCAAGTCGGTGAAGGCTCTCTCCGTCCCAGCCGTATGTTACTACTCCCGTGCCCATAATTGCCGCGGTGCATTTATCGTTTTTCTCGGAAAGACCGATTATATTCATTATATCGGATTCAACGGTTATCTTGTATGCGGGATATCTTTTTTTGAGCATTTCAAAAAGCGCAGTACCGTTAGCACCCGATGCAGCACCTGAAATTCCCGCATAGATTCGTTCGATTTCACTGTGGCTGCAAAGCAGCTTGTCTATGGCTTCTCTAATGGTTTTTGCTGCGCTCTGCATGCCGACTAAATTCGGGTTTGAGCCGTTAGTAGAGAGTTTTTCTATCACACAACCGTCGGTGTCAAAAAGGACGAGCTCGGTTTTGCTTCCGCCGCCGTCGATTGCTATCATATACGCGCCCTTTTTGTCTTCGTTTTCCTCGATAAGCTTCGACGGAGTTATTCCAAGGGTAGAACATAGTGCCGAAAGATAGGTTATGTCGGGCGAGGAAAGTCCTCTTTCCCATTTTGAAACGGTTTGCGGAGCAAGCATAAGCCTTTCTGCAAGCGCCGCCTGCGTAAGCCCAGAGGATATGCGGTAATTTCTGATACGTATTCCAAGTTCCTGTACGGTCATAAAGCAAAACCCTTCATTATATTTAAATATAGGATAAAATATAAGATATTCTTTATTACAATTATATCCGGACGATTCGCCAAAGTCAACGTTTTTATCGTGGATGTTTTTTAAAACTCAACGGTGCGTTGAGTTTCGCTCGTAAAAAAGACGGCTGTCGGAGCTTTTTCCGTACAACCGTCATTTTCTTTATTTATTTTTCATTTTGACTTTAAATATTTTAGCAAGTATCGGCGCTAAAAACCTAGGTGGATGTATAATAACGATTTTCATAGTATGTTCCTTTTTTACGGCTGTTGCCGCTGTTATTATACTATTCAAGGCTAGTTTTTTTGTTACTTTGAAGATATATGAGAAGCACGGATATATCCGCGGGGCTTACACCGCTGATACGCGACGCCTGACCTATGTTCATCGGGCGTATCTTAGAAAGCTTTTCCGCGGCTTCAAGTCTGAGTCCGAGAATTTGGCTGTAATCTATATCCCTCGGCAACGCCTTATCCTCAAGGCGTTTTTGCTTTTCAACCTCTAAAAGCTCGCGCTTTATATAGCCCTCATATTTTATGCTTATCTCAGCTGTGGTACGAACACCGCGCGGAAGCGTCGGACGGGCAGTGTCTATTTCCGCAAGTGCCGCGTAGGTTATCTCGGGGCGGCGGAGAAGCTCCGCGAGCTTAATGCCGGTTTTGATTTTTGCCGAGCCGAGAGAGTCGAGCAGGGAATTTACCTTATCCGTGGGGGCAATTACAGTTTTTTCTATTCTTTTTATTTCTTCGTTTATGAGTCTGCGCTTTTCCTCGAATTTACTGTACCTTTCGTCGTCTATGAGTCCGACTCTGTGACCGATGTCGGTGAGCCTCTGGTCTGCGTTATCCTGGCGGAGAATAAGTCTGTATTCCGAGCGCGAGGTCATAACGCGGTATGGCTCGCGAGTGCCTTTTGTAACGAGGTCGTCGATAAGCATACCTATATATGATGACGAACGGGGGAGAATCATTGCTTCTTTGCCCTTGACGGCAAGAGCCGCGTTTATTCCCGCGACAAGACCTTGAGCTGCCGCTTCCTCGTATCCCGAGGTGCCGTTAAACTGCCCCGCGCCGTAAAGTCCGTGAAGGTTTTTAAATTCAAGGGTCGGATACATCTGCGTCGGCTCTGCGAGGTCGTATTCGATAGCGTATGCGTATCTCATAATCTCGGCATTTTCGAAGCCTTTGAGTGAGCGAAGCATTTCATACTGCACGTCGGTCGGCATAGAGGTCGAAAAGCCCTGGATATACATCTCGTCGGTATCAAGTCCGCAAGGCTCGACGAAAAGCTGATGACGCTCCTTGTCGGCAAACCTGACAAGCTTTGTTTCTATCGAGGGGCAGTAGCGCGGTCCCTCTCCGCTTATGTTGCCCGAATACATTGCCGAGCGGGAGAGGTTGTCGAGAATTATTTTGTGGGTATCCTTATTTGTGTATACGACGTGGCAGGGAACCAGGTTCACCTCGTCTGCAGCGGTCTCCTCGCTCCTCTCTGAGTACGGTGTGGGTTGTTCCTCTCCCTCCTGCAGCTCAAGTACCGACAGGTCGATAGAGCGCCTTTTGACTCTTGCGGGTGTTCCCGTTTTAAAGCGCATAAGCGTAATTCCGCATTTGCGCAAGGAATCCGAAAGCCCGCGAGAGGGCATCATGCCGTCGGGGCCGCCAAAATAAACCTTATCACCGACGAAAATCTGGCTTTCAAGAAATGTTCCCGTGGCAATTATGACCTTGTCAGCGCGCCAAACTTCACCGAGATGTGTGACGACTCCCGTCACCCTTTTGCCGTCTTCGGTATCCTCGGTTAAAATATCGGTTATCTCGGCTTGAACGAGTCTTAAATTTTTCTCGTCCTCGAGGGTTTTCTTCATTATTTTTTTGTATTCGGCACGGTCTGCCTGTACTCTTTTTGAATGTACGGCTGCGCCCTTACCGAGATTCAGCGTTCTCGACTGTATTGTCACACGGTCTGCCGCATATCCCATTTCACCGCCCAGGGCGTCTATTTCAAAAACGAGATGCCCCTTTGCGCTTCCGCCTATCGAGGGGTTGCAGGGCATATTTCCGACAGCGTCGAGATTGATTGTAAAAAGCACGGTAGGCACGCCCATTCGCGCCGCGGCAAGAGCCGCTTCAATTCCTGCGTGTCCTGCTCCTATAACGGCAACAGCGGTTGAAAGTTCTTTCATCTTTTTATTCCTAGAATGTAATTCTTTTTACGTCTGTGACTTTGCCAGACTGCGTGTCGAGAGTGAAAATAGCTCCGTTCGCCTCGGGCGCACCCTCTGAAACCTTGAATTTATACGGTATTTTAGTTCTCATTCTCGTAACTACCGACTCAGCGTCCATTCCGAGAATTCCGCCCGATTCACCGCACATTCCGACGTCGGTAATATAACCCGTGCCGCGCGGCAATATTTTTTCGTCAGCCGTCTGAACGTGGGTGTGAGTTCCAAATATTACGTTGATTTTTCCGTCGTAGGCGTATCCGACGGCAAGCTTTTCGCCCGTTGCCTCAGCGTGTATATCAAGTACGGCAAAGTCATATTTTCCTTCTTGCGCGCGAAGCACGCGGTCGATATGAGTAAACGGAGAATCAAGCACCGGCTCCATATGTACGTTGCCGAGCGCTGAAATAACGAGAATTCTGTATCCGTTCGCATCGGCTATCGTATATCCCTTGCCCGGGGCTGAGTCGCCAAAATTCACGGGGCGCAAAATCTCAGCCGTGTCATCGAGGTAAGTGAAAACCGAGCGGTTTCTTAACGTGTGATTTCCGCCAGTTATAACGTCGGCACCCGATTTCAACAGTACGTCTGCAAGCTCCGGGGATATTCCCGTAATAAAAGCCGCGTTTTCACCGTTCACAACGCAGAAATCAATATTATTTTCTTTTCTTACTTTCCAAAGATTTTTTTCAAGATGCTCGATTCCGCGCGGACTCGTCACATCACCTATTACGAGTATTTTCACTTTTTAAAGCTCTTTTCCATATTTAGATAAAAAAGGGCAGTGCCAAAGCATGCCCTTTTTTGTTTGCCTGGTTTTCGGCATTATGTTTTATTATTTTGCGTAATCGACCGTTCTGTTTTCGCGGATTACGCTGACCTTAATCTGACCGGGATAGTCGAGCTCGTTTTCAATTTTCTTTGCAATATCTCTTGCAAGAATCTTCATTTTATCGTCGTTGATAACCTCGGGCTTGACCATTATGCGAACTTCGCGTCCTGCCTGAATAGCGAAGGTCTTATCGATTCCCTCGAAGCTTCCCGCAACCTCTTCAAGCTTTTGAAGGCGCTTGATGTAGTTTTCAACGTCCTCGCGGCGCGCACCGGGTCTTGCCGCGCTGATAGCGTCGGCTGCCTGTATGATAAACGCCAAGGGGGTTTTGGGCTCAACGTCACCGTGGTGAGCCTCGATTGCGTGAACAATCTCCTTGTTCTCGCGGTACTTATTGGCGATTTCAACGCCAAGCTGAATGTGCGAGCCCTCTGCCTCTGCGGTAACCGCTTTTCCTATATCGTGAAGGAGTCCCGCTCTCTTCGCCATAGTAACGTCAACGCCCATTTCGTCAGCCATAACGCCTGCGAGCATAGAAACCTCAATCGAGTGGCGCAGAGCGTTCTGACCGTAAGAGGTGCGGTACTTCATTCTGCCGAGAAGCTTAATAAGCTCCGGGTGAAGACCGTGAACACCGGTTTCAAATACTGCCTTTTCACCCGCCTGCTTTATCGCTATATCGATATCGCGGCGAGCCTTTTCAACCATTTCCTCAATTCTTGCGGGATGGATTCTTCCGTCAGCAACAAGCTTTTCGAGCGCCGTTCTGGCGATTTCGCGTCTCACAGGGTCAAAGCCCGAAACGGTTATAACGTCGGGCGTGTCGTCTATTATAAGCTCGACACCGGTAAGAGTTTCTATCGTGCGGATATTTCTGCCTTCACGGCCGATAATTCTTCCTTTCATTTCGTCGCTGGGTATCTGAACCACCGATATTGCGGCTTCGCTTACGTGGTCAGCTGCAAAACGCTGAATAGCGAGGGAAAGAATATCACGCGCACGGGTATCTGCTTCGTCCTTGAATTTTTCCTCGTATTCTGCAATTTTAAGCGCGGTTTCGTGCTGCATTTCGCTGTCGAGCTTGGCGATGAGCTCAGCCTTCGCGGATTCTCTTGTAAGACCGGCTGTCTTTTCGAGAACTACGAGCTGTGCTTCCAAAGCCTGCTGCACCTTTTCCTTAAGGGAAGAAATCTCTGCCTGCTTTTCAGCGATGTTAGCTTCTTTTTTCTCTATTCCGTCAAGCTTTGCATCAAGCGTTTCTTCCTTTTGTGTAACGCGTCGCTCAAGCCTTGAGAGCTCCTTGCGGCGCTCCTTAATGTCGAAGTCGGCCTCTTTCTTCATCTGGAATATTTCTTCTTTAGCCGAAATTATAGATTCCTTTTTAGCACTCTCTGCATTCTTGATAGCGTCTTCAAGAATACGGCGAGCCTGCGTTTCTGCAGAGCCGAGCTTTCTCTCGGCTGTAGCCTTGCGAACCAGAATACCAACGACAATGCCTATTAAAAGACCGCCGCCGGCACCGATTGCCAAAAACAATGCTTCCATTTACACCTCCGTTTGATTACTTTTGTAATCTATATCGAAAAACAAATTATTTAAATATGATACACTTCGCGTCGGATTACCCATATCCGAGCGGATTAAGCCTATTCATACAGATATATTATAACTTATTTCTTGTACAAAGTCAATACTTAATTGCTTAGTGCAAATAAATAAATTAGCAAGAATATGATGTAATTCGACACGTTTTTTGATTTTTTAGCACTCGCGGGGCAAGTAAAACGAATATTAACAAAAAATTCATATATTTTTGCGGTTAAAGTATTGACACGGGGGCAAAAAAAGATTATATTAATAGTGTCAATGTTAGCACTCGACAACAACAAGTGCTAAATTTGTCAGAAAGAGGTGATTTTTTGGAGGATTCGAGACTTTCCCTGCGTAAAAAGCAGATTTTAAAGGCTATTGTCGATGCTCATATAAATCACGGAGAGCCGGTCGGTTCAAAATATCTTTCAAAGGAAGCAATGATTGCTTACTCTCCCGCAACCATCCGTAACGAGATGGCGGAGCTTGAGGAGATGGGTTATCTCGTTCAGCCTCACACCTCAGCGGGAAGAGTTCCCTCGGAGCTTGGTTATAGGTTTTACGTTGATTCTCTCGTGCGTCAATACAGCGAAACAAAAACCGAAATCGACGAGATAAACGAAAAGCTTCGTTACAAGCTTACGGAAATGGATGAAATATTAGCTGAGGCATCGCGCCTTGCTGCATCCTTTACCGATTACACGGGCATTGCTTTCAAATCCGGCTCGACCAATGCCAGAATAACGAAATTCGATAGCGTTTTCTTAAGTCCGCGTGATTTTCTTCTCGTCATTATGTTCACGGGCGACGTGGTTAAGGCAAAGCCTATACATCTTTCCTTTTCTATAACCGAGTCTGACGTTAAGAGATTTACCGAGGCTGCAAATATATACCTTGTTAACACCGCAAGCGAGGATATAAATATGCAGACGATAGTAAGGCTTGAGTCAATTATGGGCGCAGCGTCGGCTATGGTTCATCCTGCGGTTAAGGTCATATATGAGGCATTAGCTGAATTTGACACAGCGGATATAAGGCTTGACGGCATAAACAAGCTCTTACAGTACCCCGAGTACTCGGATACCGAGAAGCTCAGAAATCTTCTCGGAGTTCTTGAAGAGAAGGATAAGCTGCTCGACGTTATAACCTCGCACGATACGAGTGATGACGGAATAAACGTGTATATCGGAACAGAAAACGATTCCGACGCGATGAGCAATACGACGCTTATATTCAAAAACGTGAACGTTGGCGGAAAAAAGGTTGCGGTCGGGGTTACCGGACCTAAGCGAATGAATTATTCAAAGGTAATCGGAATGCTAAATCAACTTGCCTCGGGAATTGACAGAATATTCAGCGAGGACGACAATCTGCTTGGCGACGGAAAGAAAGGTAGCTTTTAAATGGAAGAAATAAAGACAGAAGAGGAAATTTTCGAGGAGTCTTCAAAGGAAGAAAAGAAAGCAAAAAAAGCCTCGAAGAAGGATACGGAAAAGGCACTCACCGAAGAAATCGAAAAGCTTCGCGCGGAGCTTGCCGAGAAAGACGACAAATATCTTCGCATGGCGGCTGAATACGATAATTTCAGACGTCGCTCACGTGAAGAAAAGGACGCAACCTACGAGATAGCGCTCGCGGATACCGTGTCGGAATTTCTTGTGACGGTTGACAATCTTGAAAGAGCAGCGTATTACGACGATGCCGAAAAGGTTAAAGAGGGACTCGTTATGATTGCAAAGTCGGTCGAGGGAGTTTTCTCAAAGCTCGGCGTTGAGGAGGTTGGCAAGGTCGGAGACAAATTCGACCCGAATCTTCACAATGCAGTAATGCATATCGACGACGATTCGTACGGAGAGGGCGAGATAGTCGAGGTGTTCCAAAAAGGATACAAAAAGGGCGGAAGAATAATCCGCTTCGCAATGGTAAAGACTGCGAATTAAGTCTTAAATAAGTTTATAAAAAAATTATCTATAAATCCCGGGAGGAAATTAAAATGGGAAAAATTATCGGTATTGATTTAGGTACTACCAACTCATGCGTAGCAGTATTCGAGGGCGGAGAGCCCATCGTTATCACCAACCCCGAGGGAGCAAGAACGACCCCTTCGGTAGTTGCATTCACTAAGGACGGAGAAAGACTTGTAGGTCAGGTTGCAAAGCGCCAGGCGGTTACCAACCCCGACAAAACCATAAGCTCCATAAAGAGAGATATGGGCTCTGATACAAAGGTTTCGATTGACGGAAAGCAGTATACTCCTCAGGAGATTTCCGCAATGATTCTTCAGAAGCTTAAGGCAGATGCCGAGGCATATCTCGGAACTACCGTAACCGACGCGGTTATTACCGTTCCCGCATACTTCACCGACGCGCAGCGTCAGGCAACCAAGGATGCAGGTAAGATTGCGGGACTCGAGGTTAAGAGAATTATCAATGAGCCCACAGCCGCAGCTCTTGCGTACGGTATGGATAAGGAAGAGTCGCAGAAGATAATGGTATTCGACCTTGGCGGCGGTACGTTCGACGTATCACTTCTCGATATCTCCGACGGAGTATTCGAGGTTCTTGCAACCGCAGGTAACAACCGTCTTGGCGGTGACGACTTTGACGACAGAATAGTTAACTGGATGGCAGATACATTCGCTAAAGAAAACGGCGGTATCGACCTTCGCAAAGATAAGATGGCTCATCAGAGACTTAAGGATGCGGCTGAAAAGGCAAAAATCGAGCTTTCCGGCGTTATGTCATCTAACATATCGCTTCCGTTCATCACCGCTGATGCTACAGGCCCGAAGCACTTTGAGGCAACTCTTACAAGAGCAAAGTTCGATGAGCTTACCCACGACCTCGTTGAAGCAACCATGGTGCCCACTAAGAAGGCGCTTTCCGATGCGGGACTTTCGACCTCTGAGGTTTCAAAGGTGCTTCTCGTAGGCGGCTCTACCAGAATCCCCGCGGTTCAGGAAGCTGTTAAGAAGTTTATGGGCAAGGAGCCCTTCAAGGGAATCAACCCCGATGAGTGCGTTGCTATCGGCGCGGCTATTCAGGGCGGAGTTCTCGGCGGTGACGTAAAGGACGTTCTTCTTCTTGACGTAACTCCTCTTTCGCTCGGTATCGAAACTCTCGGCGGTGTATTCAATAAGATTATTGAGCGTAACACCACTATTCCCGTAAAAAAGAGCCAGGTTTATTCCACTGCGGCTGACGGTCAGACCTCTGTTGAGATTCACGTTCTCCAGGGCGAGCGCGAAATGGCAGCAGGAAACGCAACCCTCGGAAGATTCATACTCGACGGAATCCCCGCAGCTCCGAGAGGAGTTCCTCAGATTGAGGTTACCTTTGATATCGACGCTAACGGTATAGTAAACGTTACCGCGTGCGACAAGGGAACTGGCAAGGAACAGCACATCACTATTACCTCTTCGACCAATATGTCCAAGGAAGACATCGAAAAGGCAGTGCGCGAGGCTGAGAAGTTTGCAGAAGAGGATAAGAAGCAGAAGGAAGCTGTTGAGGTTAAGAACCAGGCTGAAAACGCTATATTCCAGATTGAAAAGAGCATGACCGAGCTCGGTGACAAGATTACCGATGCTGATAAGGCTCCCGTAAACGAGGCTATCGAAAAGCTTAAGAAAACTGTTGAGAGCGGTGACGTTGAGGCTATAAAAGCTGACACGGATGCACTCCAGAAGGCTTTCTATCCCATAGCGGAGAAGATTTACAAGGAGCAGGCTGCGCAGGGTCAGGCAGGTGCTGACGGCGCAACCCAGGCTGACGACGGAAACGTATACGGCGCTGATTTCGAGGATAAGACCTAATTTTCGGACGGTGTCCGTAATCTCTAAAACTTAAAACAACATTCCCGAGGGTGATTTTTTGCCCTCGGGTAAAGGTAATAATATGGCAGATAATAAGCGTGATTACTATGAGGTGCTCGGCGTTTCTAAGGGAGCGTCGGACGACGAGATAAAAAAAGCATATAGAGTTCTTGCCAAGAAGTATCACCCGGACATGAACCCCGGAGACAAGGAAGCCGAAGCAAAATTCAAGGAAGCAAACGAAGCATACGCTGTGCTTTCCGATTCCGAGAAGCGCGCAAAGTACGACCAGTTCGGGCACGCAGCGTTTGACCCATCGATGGGCGGTGGCTCGGGCTTTGGCGGATTCGGCGGCTTTGGCGGCGGTGACTTTGATTTCGGTGACATATTCTCTTCGTTCTTTGGCGGCGGGGGCGGCTCTTCCCGTTCTTCGAGAAACATGCCTATCGAGGGCGACGACGTTATGGCGCGCATCACTATCTCGTTTGACGAGGCAGTGTTTGGCTGTAAAAAGGAAATCAGCTTTGCAAGAATAGAAGCCTGCCCCGATTGCGGAGCGAGCGGCGCAGCGAAGGGAACGAAGCCCGAAACCTGCGAGACCTGTCACGGCTCGGGAAGGGTTACCGTTCAGCAGCAGACCATACTCGGATACATGCAGACACAGCGCGCATGCTCGAATTGTCGCGGAACAGGTAAGATAATAAAGACCCCGTGTAAAAATTGCAACGGAAAAGGCTACATTAAGGTTAATAAAAAGATAGAGGTTACTATCCCTGCGGGTATTGATTCGATGCAGAGAATAATTCTTCGCGGACAGGGCTCTGCAGGAAGAAACGGCGGCTCTGCCGGTGACCTTATTATAGAGGTTAGAGTTAAGGAGCATCCGCTCTTCACCCGTGAGCGAAATAACGTATATTGCGAAATTCCGATTTCCTTCTCTGAGGCGGCTCTCGGTGCGGAAATAGATATTCCCGTCCTTGGCGGAAAGACTGAAAAATATACCGTTCCCGAGGGAACTCAAACCGGAACAAGCTTCACCGTAAAGGGCAAGGGTATACCCGATATTAACTCAAAGCGCAAGGGCGACCTGATAATAACCGTCCTTGTTGAAACCCCAAAAAATCTTACCGCAGAGCAGAAAAAGCTCATCCAGGAATTTTCAAAATCCCTCGGAGAAAGTAACACGGGTAAGAAGAATAACTTTTTCAAAAAGCTTTTTAACAAGTAAAGTAAATAAAGCACAGGCAGAGAACGAAGTTCGAAATTCTTCGTTATCTGCCTGTGTCTTTTATTGTTAGCCGCAAGGCCGGTTAGTTCAATTCTCTCGCGGTTGGTTTGCAGGAGAGATAAGTGCCGAAAGCACCGGGAAATAAGCTTTCAAAGCGAATAATTTTGCGAAATCCATCGGTGAAAATTCTTATAATCCGCATATTGTCTTAAATTTTAACCCCGTCTTTTGCAAAATCAGCTCTTTTTTAAATTCGAAGAGCTCTGCGCCTTTCTTTTTGCAATTCTGTCGCTTATTATTCCCCAAGTGATAGACACGCCCACTGTGCCTGAGGCGATTCCAAGTGCTATGCTGAGGGCAATGCCAAGCTCGGCAACTGCCAAGGTGAGATTTTTTTCAAGGATATATCTCATAAAGAAGTAAAGATTGCTTCCGGGAACTGTGGGAATAACACCGGGAATAAGAAAGACGCTTGAGGGGGCGTGCCGTTTTCTCGCCAGAATTTCAGCGAAAGCCGCGGCAATTGCCGTGGAAAGCAGTGCGGCAACGAACACCGATTTCAAGAAATAATAAACCGCATAGTAAACGAAATAGGTAAATAATCCGTTCAGCGCACCGAAAACAACATGTCTTTTGTTTACGTTGAAGATAACCGCAAATGCGGCAGAGCCAAAAAACGAGGCTACAAGCCTTATAAGAAGCTCAAGTGTAAAAAAGTTATTCATTTAACACGGCCTCCTATCAAAAAATCAGAGCAGCTGCCACGTAGCCGAGAGCTATCGTGAAGGAAAGCAAGAGCGCCTGCAAAACCTTAAGCGACCCTGCGAGAAGGTCACCGCAGAAAATGTCCCTCATAGCCGTTCCAAACAAAACCCCGGGGACGAGGAGCATAATAAATCCGGTAATAATAGCGCTCTCGTTGCTTCCTATCCCAAGATTCACTGCAAGTATTGCAAGCGAGCAGGTGAGAAATGCCGAGATTGCTGTTTTGGCGAGCTCTGTGAGTCTTGCGGGGGCAAATTTATCGACGAGCGCGATAATCATAGCCAAAACGAAAGCTACTAAAACGTCCCCGAAATTACCGCCAAAGAATAAAGCGAAGCTTGCCGCAGCAGTTCCGTATGCAAGAAAGCTTACGTATGTTCGATAAGATTTTGCTTTTTTTACCTCGTGAAGCTTTCGGTCAAACTCCGGAAGGTCGGGCATTTCCCGACAGACGTCACGGGAGAGGGCGTTCATTCTCTCAAGCGCATCGAGATTATTTGAAATAGATTTTACCCTCCTCATTTGGAAGGAGTATGAGCCGTCGGGCATTCTTATTGCCGCGTTGATGCACGAGATTATAGAAAATACTTCTATATGCTTCGCACCGTACGCGCGGCAGATGCGCTCTATCGTATCCTCCACTCGACTGATTTCGGCTCCGTTTTTAAGAAGCGCCTCGCCTACGTCAAGCGCAAGACAGAGAAGGTAATCCGCAAAATTTTCTTTGTAACTCTCTTTTTTTACTGCGTCCATTTTGTTCTCCCAGGGGATTAGTTATCACTATTTTAGCACAACGCGACTTTCTTGTCAATGCAACGCAAAAAAATAGAGAGCAAGGGGCGGGGTTAAATTAAAACCTCTTTGTCCTTGCTCTATTTATTTTATCAATCGATAGTCATATCAAGTTTAAATCTGAGAATTTTACGAAGCGTATTTTTCGGGAATTCCTCGTCACGCACTCTGAGAACACCGATTTTCTTATAGGGAACAGCTCTTCTGTTATAGTCGTCAACGAACTTCTGGAAGTACGCCTTTTTATCCTCGATGCCGCTCTTTTCAATAAAGTCTTTATCGGGGAAAATCTCACAGACTATTGCATTGTGCTCCATTCCGCGCTTTGACTGTCCCTCGTAAACGATAACGTCTATAACACCGGGAACAGAGATAAATTCGCTTTCGATTTCCTCGGGATATACGTTCTTTCCGTTTGAGAGAATTATAAGATTCTTCTTTCTTCCGGTGATTGCAAGAGAGCCGTCCTTCGTGAACTTGCCGTAGTCACCCGTTCTGAAGTATCCTTCCTCGTCAAATGCGTCACGGGTAGCCTCCTCGTCCTTGAAATATCCAAGCATTACGTTCGGACCCTTAACGCAAATCTCGCCCTCGCCCGCTTCGTTAGGGTTAGCGATTTTTACGGTGTCGATGTCAAGCACCTTACCGACGGTGCCGTGTACTACGTGCTTTGATACGTTAACTGCGATTATCGGGGCGCACTCGGTGATTCCGTAGCCGTTAAGGGTGGTTATACCGATGCTCTCAAAGAAATAGATAATATCCGAGTTTATGGGAGCACCGCCCGAGATAATCATTTTAACCTCGCCTCCGATTGCCGAAAGGAGTGAGCCAAAGAGCTTCTTTCTTATATCTATACCGAACTTGCGGAGGAAGTTCGATATCTTCATCATAACCTTGACGAGCTTTTCTTTGCCCTGGTCCTTGATGCCTGCCTGCATCTTGCGGTAGAAGGTTTCAAGGTAGAGGGGAACGAGAACGAGATGCTCGGGCTTCTGCTCCTTGAATTCCTTAACAACGTACTTAAGGCCTGCGGAAATGTAGATTTCGGTTCCTATCATCATATGGCCGACGAACATAACGCTCGAGCCGTAGGTGTGGTGAGGGGGGAGAACTCCGACCGTTCTTCCGCCAAAGTCGATGTAGGGGATAACGTCGGACATATCCGAGAGAACTGCGTTCTGCGAGAGCATAACACCCTTGCCCTTACCCGTTGTTCCGGATGTGAAAACGAGGAGCGCAAGCTTATATGCATCGATTTCCGCATTGAAATATGCATCGGGGTCGGTGTCGAATTTTGTTGCACCGCTTTCTATAAGTGCATTTAGGGTTTCGCCCTCTGTACCCGACATATACACCGTTTCCTTTATAGCACCGCCCGCGGTGATGGCATCTGCCTTTTCACGAAGGTCACCGTCTATGAAAAGATATTCTGCGTCTGCGCGCGCTACCGTTTCCGCGAGGTCAGCACCGAGCCAATCGCGGTCAAGGGGAACTATAATCGCACCGATGGAGAGGAGAGAAAAATATACTCTTACCCACGAGTACGAGCATTTGCCGATAACCGCGCAATGCTTGCCCGCGTAGCCTCGCGCGAGAAGCTCGCTCGAAAGAGCTCTTACGTCGTCGCGCAATGAGACAAAGGACCGTTTCTGTATTTCTTTATCATGGGGATTTTCCTTAAAGGAATAGGCTGTCTTATCTCCGTACATATCTGCTGCGCGCTCAACGAGGTCGCGCATATTCTTAAATTCCTGTTTTTCGTGAAGCTGATACTTTTTCATAAAAAATCTCGTTTCTTTTTTATTTGTAGCCGAGTCATATATTAGCACATTTTTCGTCTTTTGTCAACATGTATTTGAAAATTAACGGAACAAAAAGCCGATTTTGACAATTAACTTTTTGGGGGTGTGCTGTTTCTCGGTAGGACTGAAAGACTTTTTTATTATTCATTATTTAGAATCCGCTGCTTCTTCGGCAAAGGGGTCTACGGGCGCAATCTCGTCAACAAGCTCTAGCTTATACCTCTCGGCAAATCGGAGTCCCATAGCTATCTCCTCCTTGACGGCAACTCTTTCGGGCTCGTGCGCATCGCAGGCAAGAAGAGTTTTGGGGGAATATTCGGAGGCAAGCTGCCAAAATAGAGGATTTGGATATTTTCGCCCCTCGGAAAGACCGAGAAGATTTATTTCAAGAGGAATATCCGCGGACTTTACCGCCGACAGAAGCCTGTGCATCTCTTCTATGTAGAGCCGCTCATCGCCGTAAAACTGAAACAAGTCGGGGTGTGCGAGGTAGGTGAACTTTTTCGTAGCTATTCCCGCTATTAAAGCGCCAACGTATTGCCGCAAATCATCGGGATTTTCACTTCCGCTGTATGAATGCACTCTGTTTTTTTCGTCAACCTCACGGCTTACAAAATGCTGACCGAGAATCAGATATTCGGGGCGCAGCGGTTGGTTTTTCCAGAAATTAAAGGTTGGCTCCCATATTTCCGGGTAGTATTCCGATTCGTAGCCGATAAGTATTTCTATTTTGTCACGGTACTTTTCACGGAGTGCCGAGAGGGAGGCAAAATATTCAGCCGACTCCTCGGGTGTCATTTTATAATAGGATTTGTATCCGTTAGGATAAAGGTACGGTGCGTGGTCGGAAAAGCCGAGGATTTTCACACCCTCGGCAATTGCTTTTTGTATATATTCCTCATCTGTGCCTGTTGCGTGGCGGCATCTAGAGGTGTGCGTGTGGTAGTTTGCGAGCATCGAAATAACTCCTATTTCGTTATTAGAATGTAGGTGACGATACCTATGATAAAGGCTGCAATTATTGCGAATACGGTGACGTATTTCTGTATTCTTCTGCGCCGTGCATATCTGCGCGCCCGTCTTAAATACTTTGAAATCGGGTCGCGGTGCTTGGTTATATCCTTGTCAAAGGTGCGAATCCATTTAAGGTCCGCCTTGGTAACGTCGTTCATTTTGCGAAGAGAGCCCAGCTCGTGAGCCATCTTATTTCTTATATTTCTGTATTTTACAAGTCTTGGTAAAGCTTCCTCGCGTCCAGGTGCAAAGCGCGCGTTATTAAGACGGTTTACATATTCCGTCACACCGCCGACCGATACGCCGAACTTTTCGCAGCAGTTTCTGTCAAGCTCAATATAGCTGGCAAGAAAACGCTCGTTTAGTCTTCTTCCTATGTGGCTCACCGCCTTTCGTCAGAGTATATACACAACATATTTTACAACATTTATACAGTTTTTGCAAGTAGAAAATGAAAAAATTAAATTTTTAAGCTTCAATTTTGGGCGCATCAGGAAGATTTTTCGGAAAAATCACGCTTCTGTCTTCTGAAAAGAAGCCGTCCCATAGCTTTTCTGTTGAAAGGTATCAAGGGGTAAAGATAGTGTCTTCCCGCGACTGTTTTGTTGGTAGCGACGAAAACACAGAACAAAACAATACCCACAGCAAATCCCCATATACCGAAGAAATATACGAGTGCTAAAATCATCATACGCATAAATTTGAAGGCATATCCAAGCTCATGATTCTGCTGCGCAAAATTTGCTATCGCAACGAAAGCCATATATAAAATTACGTCACCGCAAAGCCAGCCTACGTCAACGGCAAAGTCACCGAGAATCAAAGCTCCGACTATAGAGAGGGAGTTTGATAGCATGTCCGGGGTGTTCATCGAGGCAATTTTAAGTCCGTCTATCGCCAGCTCAACAAGAAAGAGCTGAAGAATTATCGGCAGCGCGCCCGGGTCGTCGGGGACGAGAAATAAAAGACCTGACGGCAAGTCCGACGCATATTCAAGATAAAGATACCAAAGGGGCGTGATTATCACCGAGGCGAGAAGGATAAGCGTCCTCACAATTCGGAGATAGCTTCCCGTAAGGGGCGGAAAATAATAGTCGTCGGTCTGCTCAAGATAATGAAAAATCGAGGTCGGAAGAATCATGACCTGCGGTGAGGTGTCGCAAAGCACGAGAATACTTCCCTCAAGCAGCTGCGCTGCTGCGGTGTCGGGACGCTCGGTCGAGCGTATTTTCGGGAATGGGTTAAACCACCCCGAGCGTATCAGCGTTTCGGAAAGACTCTGGAAGCCGAGAGTCAGTGATTTTGGCTGTGCCCGTGTCAGCTTTTCTGAGATTTTTTTGACCAGTGAGCCGTCTGCCACCCCGTCCATATAACAAACGACAACGTCGGTTTTTGACGAGCCGCCCATATTGAAATGCGCCATGGTGAGCCTCGGGTCGCGTATTCTCCGCCTTATCAGCGCGGTGTTTATGACGAGCGTTTCAACGAAGCCGTCGTGCGAGCCTTGCATAACTCTGTCGCTGTCGGGCTCTTCGGTTCCGCGCGCGGGGTAGGTACGAACGTCAAGCAGTACAGCCTCGTCACCGAAGCTTTCCGAAAGCATTACTGCCTGCCCCGAGAGGACCGAGCGGATAACGGTGTCCTCGTCGCGTGCAATTTCAACCTCTATATAAGGGAGTTTGGAAATCAGCTCCCCCGCTGTCCGAAGCTCCTTTTGCGACAGTAAGTATTGCATTATTCTGAGCATTTCGGCATCCTTGACAAAACCGTCAATATAGAAAAAAGCGACGCTTAGTCCAGCGACGGTAAGATGCCTCTTTATAAGGTCAAAGGACTTGTCAACACGGAGGCGTGTCGCTAAATTTTTTACGTTTTCTTCGTAGCACACAGATAAATTTTGCATAATTTACTCCCTTTTAAGATATATTGCCAAGGAATTGAAAAAGTATACGAAAGCGGCGGCTAAAAAAAGAAAACGGCGGTTTAGCTATTGACTTTAAGTACCCGTTATGATAGAATTTACTTAAATTCACGCGCGCGTTTTTTTACCTTCGCACGCGCACTATAACGCAAATAAAGGTTTACAAAATGAAGATTTTTAGATATGATGTTACCGACTCGACAAACACTCGGGCTAGGGAATACGCGAAAAACGAAAATGCCACCTTTCCCGCCATTTTTATAGCAGACGGGCAGACCGACGGCCGCGGCAGGCGCGGAAGAAGCTTTGATTCAGAGCGGGGCGCGGGGCTTTATATTTCTATTCTTTTTAAGCCACGGGGGGCGGCTTCGGATGCCGTGAAGATAACTCTTCGCGCGGCGGTAGCGCTTTGCCGCGCGCTTTCGCGTGTTTCGGGAGTTGAAGCCGAGATAAAATGGGTTAACGATATTCTTATAGAGGGAAGAAAGCTTGCGGGCATTTTAACCGAGGGCGAGATAAATTCGAGGGGTGAATTTGAATATGCCGTGTGCGGTATAGGCGTGAATCTTGCCTCTCGCACCTTTCCGCCACAGCTTTCGGAAATCGTAACTACCGTTGAGGACAAAACCGGCAAAAAGCCTGATAGGGAAGCGCTCGTTGAGGCGCTGATATCTGAGTTCTTCCGAGATGCCGACGACTCCGAAATAATGCAAGAATACCGCCGCCGTTCCGCTGTTATCGGTAAGCGTGTCGAAGTTCATAAGCTGACGGGTGAGGTATTTTCTGCTACCGCTGTTGAAATAACCGACTTAGGAGAGCTTATTGTAGAGGACGAATACGGATGCCGTGAGTCACTCATAAGCGCCGAGGTGTCATTAAAGCTGAAGAGTTGATAAGCTTTTTACCGTATTATTACTGGCGCAGTATATTGGGAAAATTCTGTTTTATGAAGTTTGCGGAAAAACGGAGCGCAAAGCTTGCATTTGTGTAGAATCCTTATATTTTTGTATTATTTTTATATTGACAAGCATTTTATTTGTGATTATACTACATTTGAATTAATAATTGAAGAGGAGAAAAAACATGCCATTCGGAATAAAGGATTATCACAAGTCGCTGACAGAGCTTCACATCGGATGCGAGTACCCGCGTGCGTATTTTGTGCCGTTTGCTGACAGCAAGACGGCAAGGGACGGGGTACGCGATTATTCTCCGTTTTTCAAATCGCTTATAGGAACTTGGGATTTTAAGTTCTACAAATCCATTTACGACGTGCCCGACCCGAGAATTACCGAGGTCGTTTTCGAGGATAAGCTCGACGTGCCGATGAATTGGCAGAACGCGCTCGGCAGAGGATACGACGGAATTCAGTATACAAACGTAGAGTATCCCTACCCGACAGATCCGCCCCATATTCCCGAGGAAAATCCCGCGGGTCTTTATTCGCGTAAATTCACTCTTACCGAGTCGGATTTTGCGGGTAAGGACGTGATGCTTAATTTTGAGGGTGTCGATTCCTGCTTCTATCTCTTTATAAACGACGTTTTCGTAGGGTATAGCCAGGTCAGCCATATGACTAGCGAGTTCGACGTTACGAAATACCTTCGCCTCGGCGAAAACAAAATACAGGTGCTCGTTCTCAAGTGGTGCGAGGGCTCATATCTTGAGGACCAGGATATGTTTAGGTCATCGGGAATTTTCCGCGAGGTGTTCCTGCTTTTCCGTGACAAAGCCCGTATTAACGATATATTCGTCAAGTGCGATATGGACGACGAGTTTTCTCTTGCCGATTTCTCTGCCGAAATTGAAGTTAACGCGCCCTTGACGGTTACGGCAACCCTTCTCGACGGTGAGGATAACGCTATTGAGTCGCTTTCGCTTGACGTAAGCTCGTCGGGCAGAGTTGATTTTTCCTCTGTTGAAGACCCGAGGCTTTGGAGCGACGAGTCGCCCTACCTTTACGCGATAGAGTTTAAGGCAGGCAGTGAGCTCATAAGAATTAACACGGGTGCGCGCCGCGTTGAAATAATCGGCAGAGTTGTTTACATAAACGGAAAAAAGGTAAAGGCAAAGGGCGTTAACCGCCACGACAGCCACCCCGTGCTCGGCCACGCGACTCCTATGGAGCATATGAAGCGCGACCTTATGATTTTAAAGGCTAACAACGTAAATATGATACGTACGAGCCACTATCCGAACGACCCGAGATTCCTCGAGCTTTGCGACAAGTACGGTTTTTACGTGTGCGACGAGGCAGACCTTGAGTGTCATGGCGCTATGCGCGAGCAGATTGACCACATCATAACCAACAATCCCGAATGGCAGGGGGAGTATCTCGACAGAGCCGCAAGAATGCTTGAACGCGATAAAAACCACCCGTGTATCATAATGTGGTCGGTTGGAAACGAGTCAGGTGTCGGTGTAAACCATAAGGCGATGAGTGAGTATTTCAAGTCGCGCGACGGCTCTCGTATTATTCACGTAGAGGATGAGTCGAGAAGGGCTCGATTCTTCGAGGAGGGGGTAATGACGCCCACCGATCCTTCCCAGACTCCCGAGCATTACCGCTCGTATCTTGATATTGAGAGCAGAATGTATCCCGGACAGCCCGAGCTTGATTATTACTTGAGTAAAAAATGCAAAAAGCCCTTCTTTATGTGCGAATACTCGCACGCGATGGGCAACGGCCCCGGTGACCTTAAAAAATATTGGGAGCTTATATATAAGTACGACCATTTCTTCGGCGGCTGCGTATGGGAGATGCTTGACCACTCGGTTGCAACGGGTGAATTCAGATATCAGAAGCCGAATTACATCTACGGCGGCGATTCGGGTGAGTTCCCGCACCTCGGTTGCTTCTGCGTTGACGGACTTCTCTATCCCGACAGAAAACTTCACACGGGCATGCACGAGCTTCGCGAGGTAATGAAGCCCTTCCGCGCTGAATATAAAGGGGACATGCTTAAAATAACAAGTCTCCGTCACTTCACAAGCCTTTCCGACCTTACGCTTTACTACACGGTCGAAAGAAACGGTGAGGTTATCAAGTCGGGCTCGCTTGGCGAGATGAATATTGCTCCCGAACGCTCAAGAAGCTATAAGATTGAAATCGAGCCCTCGGAATTTACCGCCCTTAATATTTCCGCGCGTCAGAACGTAAAAACCGAGTGGGCGGATATAGGCTACGAGTACGGCTCGGAGCAGTTTATAATTTCCGACTCTATCACGGAGGGCGCAAAGGTAAAGACTGGAGCGACCTTCACCGAGGACAATAAATATTACACGGTTGCCGTGTCTGAGTGCGAATATAAGATAGGCAAGCAATCCGGACTTATAGAAAGTATTATTGCAAACGGCAAGCAGATGATTGTAGCCCCCGTCGAGCCTACTATATGGAGAGCGCCCACGGATAACGACCGAAAGGTGCGTGTTGAATGGGAGCGCCATTACTTTGACCACGCGACGACCTATTGCCGCGCAACAAGCATCTCGGAAAATGCGGGAGAGGTAACGGTAAACGCGAAGGTTGCTATTTCCTCACCCGGAGTTCCTCCGCTCGCATACCTTGACCTAACCTATTCCTTTGGAATTGGCGCGGGTGTCAGAATTTCGCTTGACGGCAAGCTCGGCAAGGGTGTAAAGGGGGAGGTTTTCGGGACTCTTCCTCCGCTTCCGCGACTTGGATTTAAGATAAGAATGCCTGAGGGCTCGGAGGACGTGCGCTATTTCGGCTACGGTCCTTACGAATCCTACGAGGATAAGAGGGCAGCGTCGAGGGTTGGACTTTTCAAAACTACCGCAACCGAAAACTTTGAGCATTACGTAAGACCGCAGGAAAACTCGGCTCACTACGGCTGTAAGTGGGCTGACGTTACAGGTGTTGAAGGTCACGGTCTTTATTTCTCGGCTGACACCTTCTCGCTTTCGGTTTCTCACTACGACCCGCTTTATCTGACAGGCTTCGAGCACGACTTTGAGCTTGTACCCGAAAAGGAAACGACGGTTATCATCGACTACAGAAATGCCGGTATAGGCTCGGCTTCCTGCGGACCTACGCTTGATGAAAAATACAGAATCGACGAGCCGGAGTTTAAGTTCTCCTTCGTTATGAAGCCGCAGAGCTCAGGCAATATTCTGCCGTTTAAGGAATATTCAAAATAATTTGTAAAAAAGAGCATCCTATGAATCCAAATCTTTTAATTTCCGAGCTTGTTGAGTATGCAGCTCGTTGTAATCTTATTGAGGAAGATGACCGCGCGTATGCCGTGGCTCGCCTTATGGAGCTCCTGCACCTTTCGGATTATACCCCGTGTGACGTAAAAGAGGAGCGCGAGCTGTCAAAAATTCTCTCGGACATTTGTGATTTTGCATATGAGTCGGGGCTGATAGAGGAAAACGGAGTAGTCTACCGCGACCTTTTCGATACTGCCGTTATGGGTATTTTTGTGGAAAGACCCTCGGGGGTAAACAAAAAATTCTATTCTCTTTATGAAAAAGACCCGAAGCTTGCGACCGATTATTTCTATTCCTTGGCTTGCGACTCAAACTATATAAGAGTTGACAGAATTAAAAAGGACCTCAAATGGAGCGCGGCATCGGAATACGGAGATATTGATATCACCGTCAATCTTTCAAAGCCCGAAAAAGACCCGAAGGCGATTGCAGCGGCAAGAAATCTCGCTCCCACAGGCTACCCGAAATGCGTGCTTTGTCACGAAAACGAGGGGTACGCGGGCTCACTTTCAAAGCCGGCTCGCCAAAATCTCAGACAGATTCCATTTGATATGGCGGGAAATCTCTGGTATCTTCAGTATTCTCCCTACGTTTATTATAACGAGCATTGCATTGCGCTCTCAAGCGAGCATACACCGATGAAGATTGACCGTTCGACTTTCGCGAAGCTTCTCGGCTTTGTTTCTAAGTTTCCGCATTATTTCATCGGCTCGAATGCAGATTTGCCCATCGTCGGCGGCTCGATTCTTTCACACGACCATATGCAGGGCGGAAGATACAGCTTCGCTATGGAGCGCGCTGAAATATCCGAGCATATCACTTTTGAGGGATACCCCGAAATCGAAGCGGGAATACTCAATTGGCCGATGTCGGTAATAAGGCTTCGCTCGAAAAATACCGAGAGCCTCGTTTCACTTGCCGATAAAATTCTCGTCGCGTGGCGCGCCTATACCGACGAGGGAGCTTTCGTCTATGCCGAAACCGACGGCACGCCGCATAACACAATAACTCCCATAGCAAGACGCAGGGGAGAGGATTTTGAGCTTGACCTTGTGCTTCGCAATAATATCACGACAGACGAGCATCCGCTCGGAGTATATCATCCGCATGCCGAGCACCATAATATTAAGAAAGAAAACATCGGACTTATCGAGGTTATGGGACTTGCCGTGCTTCCCGCAAGGCTTAAGGGTGAAATTGCCGAGATGAAAGCCGCAATTCTTGAAGGACGGGATTTTTCCGAGGTAGAGAGCATATCAAAGCATAAGGTTTGGTATGAAAAATTTAAGGATAACTATTCCTTTACCGAGGAAAACACCGAGGAAATTTTAAAAAATGAAATCGGAAAAACCTTTGTCAGAGTTTTATCCGATGCGGGAGTATATAAGGACACTCCCGACGGAAGACGTGCCTTTTTGAGATTTATA
>JAZLAO010000064.1:0-2228 GCA_045613205.1 Eubacteriales bacterium
TGTCATTTGCTTCAATAATCAATATTTTCCCGTTTTCGCTCAAAAAAGGTTGAAGTGCGCATAATAGTTTTTTCGTATCCTTTAAGTGCATCAATACGAAAGAAAGATAAATCACGTCAAAGGAACGAATGGTTTTTTCAGTCATAATTTCCCGTAGCTTATTCGCAAAGTCCGAGTCTTCCACATCGAGCTGATAAAAGGAAAAATGCTCGTTTCCATACTTTTTTTGAGCTTTTATCACAAGGTCTACATTATATTCAAGTCCAACTACCTTTGAGATTGTATTTGAGGAAAATCGTTCAACCGTTTTTGAGCCATCGTTGCAGCCTATATCCAAAACCATTAACTCCTGCACCTCGGAGAAAATTTGCGCGAAAATAGGATCCTCATATGCTGACAGCAAGCTGTTTTGCACACGAAGTCTTTTTATTTCATTTTTCTCTCCAAAAACAAGTTGACTCTGCACGGTTGATTCTCCTTAAATAACCATATAAAGGTAGTTAAATATCATTTTGCGCTGATAGTCGCAATATTTGGTCTTCTTTTGAATGAGTGTGAGGACACCGGAATCGATTTCGTCTCCTTCAGACTCAAACGGGTTATACAAGCTAACGTTATCGCGGATACGGAGAACGTAGTCACCTTCCTTTTCCATCAGCTTGATTGAGATATAATAGTCTTTTTTCTTGTTCGTGTCGTCAAGACCGAACTTGATAACGTTCAATAGCAGCTCTTCACAAATAAAGTTGATAAAGAAGGACTGCTTCATACCGATCTCCCATTCCTCGCAAACACTTTCGAGGTCGCCTGATATCTCTGCCATGCTTTCGGTTTTGATGAGATAACTGCGTTCAAAGCATCTGCCTGTCATTCCGTATTTTTCGGTTGCGTAATGCTTCGATGAACGGAATATGAGTACACCGACAATCATCAGCGTACAAAGGATTTCTGTGCAGATGTAAGAGATTGAAAGCCCGACAATGTTCATTTGGGGAATAAAGAATGCACCGACAGCAATCATTAAGAGGCAGTTGCGGATCACTGACATAATGCCTGCGAATCTTGCGCGTCCAATGGATTGCCAAAAAGAAGTGATCACAGTATTGATACCCGTAAATACGATGCTGATAGCAAATATGCGCATCGCCACGGAGGCTGTTTCAACAGTTGTTGCATCCTTGATACCGAAGAAGTAAACGAGTGAATCCGGGAAAATTGTGCAAAGAATTGCGAAAACACCGCCACCAATAACCGCAACGGATAACGCTTTTTTCAATACGGTAAAAATACCGTCCGTGTCCGATTCTCCAACGAAAAATGCGGTTACAGTAGAGAGCGCACCCGATGCACCGTCAAATACGCCTGCGGGAATGGTGCTGATCGTATAGATCACACCGTAAATGGCAACGTAGATCGCTCCCGCTTCTCCGCCAAAACGGAGAAGCAAGGTGTTAAACACAAGCATAACAAGTGCGCCGAAAATATTTGCGGATCCCATTCCAAATCCGTTATATACGAACTTGCCTATATCAGAGGGCTTGGAAAAAGCAAGTCGAAGCTTCAGAAATATGCGTTTCTTCAAAAAGTGTGTCAAAAGAACAAGCACACCAAGCGTCTCGGCAATGCAAAGCGAAGCAGATGCACCGATAATGCCGAGATTCAAGCCCTTCATAAATACAAGGTCAAGAACTAAATTTGTGACAATCACAACGGCAGACGCAATAGCGGAAAGCTTGGGATCGCTGTCGGTACGAACAGAAATCGAAAGGATATGATACATAACGAATACGGGAGCCGACCACATCACGACGGTAAGGTACTGTTCTGCAAGAGGATATAGTTCTTCGGTTACACCGAGAAAAGTGAAATAAGCATCTTTGAAAAGAAGCGGAGAAAGACTCAGAAGACCCACGATAAGTCCGAAGCAAAGCTGAGAATGAAACAGTCTGTTTGCACCATCCACATCAGATGCACCGAGCAATCTACCGATATGTACGTTTGCACCAACACCAATCGTGATGCCGAACAATGCGTAAAGCAAAAAGACAGGAGTTGAAATGTTGGCAACGGCAAGTCCCTCGGATCCCACCAGGTTGCCTACAAGGGTTGCATCTACGATCGTACAAACGGTAATTGCGAGTGAAGCGCAAATGCCCCATATTAAAAAGTATCTATATGCGCTGCCCGCAAATTTTGTATCCATAGTTCCCTCCGAATTATAAGAAACC
>JAZLAO010000065.1:0-3036 GCA_045613205.1 Eubacteriales bacterium
CCATACGTAAATACAGCTGTCCTTGCCCTCGAAATGAAGCTCGTAATTCTTTTGCTCATTTTTTGAAATGTTAAAATTCTTCACATAAGCGGCGCAAGGGTTTTTAGCGGGCGGCGCGGGAGGATTAAACACGAACGGATAGGGTGAGGTCTGATATTGCGCGTAATCATAACCGTGCGTTTGCCACACCTCAGGAAGTGCGGTTTTTTTAAAGTCTTCTAACGTTTTACTATCGCTAACAAAATCGTTCATTTCATATGCCGATGCGCCATATTTAAATAGCCACTCACCGCAAAGCGAGGTGTAGTATAGGGAATTCTCTCTTTTTTCTCCAAGCTTTTTTTCGCTTTCAAACGGTATAAAGTAGCTTCTGTAATTAATTTCGTTTATATTGAAGGCTCTTGGATTTTTGTGTAGTTCAAGCTCGTGAATTTTCATTTTTCATCTTCCTGTTGACATTTAATATCATATGTAGTATAATTTTCTTAGCAGATTTTGTCAATATAAAATATGTTCAAAAATATAACTATTCTATACGGAGTAAAGTATGCATATTGTTTTGTCACCGCCTATAAAAAAAGAAAATCTGCCGATATATCCCGTAACGCTCGGATTATGCCGCGACCAAAAATATATTTCACGACCGAATGGAGCGGAATTTAATCATATTCTGTACGTCAGCGAGGGCGAGGGAGTTTTTGTTTTCAATGGAACTCGGTTGATTCTATCGGCAGGAAATGCGTTTTTTTTTAAAAAAGGGATTCCCGTGGACTACGGCCCGAAAAGCACGGATTTTAAAACCTCTTGGATAACCTTTGATGGATATGGCGGTGAGCAGCTTATAAAATATTTTGATGCCGGAGATTATGAGATTATGAGCTTTTCCGATGTGGAGCTGAAAATAGCAGAAATTGCTTCTTTTACCGAGAAGAATGACAGTTCCGCGCTCTTGTCCGCAAAAACCTATTCGCTGCTCGTGGATTTCTTTTTTAACCTAAGAGAGCGCAGTAGGCTACCTATCTTAGAAAAGGCGAAGCATTTCATAGGGCAAAATTACAGCAAGGATTTATCTGTTCCCGAAATTGCAAACCGACTCGGCATATCCGCATCATTGCTTTTTAAACTCTTCAGAGAGCAGGAAAAGACAACGCCCATAGAGTATTTGCAGGACGTCAGAATTAGAAAGGCGTGCAATATGCTGATATCGGAAAAACTAAGTATTTCCGATATAGGAAGTCTGTGCGGTTTTTCCGACACGTCGTATTTTTGCAAGGTATTTAAAAAATGGGTCGGATGTTCGCCTGCCTCCTATCGCAAAAAAATGATTGATTGGTAAAAAGCACCTATTTTGCTTATTTGGCTTGACTTTTTCATTCTGATGTAGTATAATAATTGAAGATCTACATAGATATGCAGGCATCAAATAATCCGGAAATCAAAACTTAAAACGAAATATATAAACGAAACGAGGTATACGAAATGAGACCGATTGAAATTGCGAAAAACGTGTGGAATTACGCAACTACTTTGAAGGGAAGAAAAGAAAAGGATCCCCACTATACGACGCACCCTATGTATCATTACGAGGGAATGCTTACGATGTTTGCGGGTATACAGGGAGCTAAGGAGTCGGGTGATGCTGAATGGCTCGCGGACGTTAACAAGTATCTTTCAAAATATCCGCATAATTTCAATGACCCCGAAGTGTTTTTCAGAGGCAACTTTGACAACTACCGTGTAGGAAGCCTTGGAAAAGGCTGGGCTGTTATGAAAGGGGTTCATACCGAAGATCCCGAAATTATACGAGAATATGCTGAGCTTACCCTTGTTGCGCCAAAATCCTACGACGGCATCGTTTGCCATCTGAAAGATCACAATAAGATTTGGATAGACGTAGCCTTTGCCATTATTCCTTTCATGATGTATGCAGGTATTATTCTTAACGAAGAGAAGTACATAGATTTTGCTGTGGATCAGTGCTTCAAAATGTACGACGTATTTATGGATAAGTCCAACGGACTCCTTCATCAGACAAGGGGATTCCTCGAGGATAAATCAAAGCTTTCCGAGGACCACTGGTCAAGAGGCAACGGATGGGGCATTATCGGTATGACTGAGGTTGTGAGATATCTTCCTAAGGATTCTAAGTACTATCCCGAAGCTGTTGAAAGATTCAAGGCGCACTGTGAAGCTTTGCTTAAGTATCAGAACTTCCGCGGAATGTGGCGTCAGGAGGTTTGCGAACCTCTCGCTTGGGAGGAAGCATCGGGAACGGGTATATTCCTTTATGCCTTTGGCGTTGGTATCCGCCGCGGCATTCTCGATAAGGAAAGATTTTTCCCCGCGCTTGAAAAGGGTGTCAATGCAATATGCAAGCTTTGTATAAATCCCGATTACTCGATAGATAAGGGCGGTTGCGGCTGCTGCTGTCCCGGCTCCGGAGAAATGAAGGGAACCGTTGAAGCATATCTCACTATACCTATGCCCAGAAGAAACGACAGCCACGTTTTCGGCCCTGTAATCATGGCTCTTACGGAAGCTGAAAAGAACGGAATTGCAGACATAGAAATTTAGTCAAAAAAAATAAAAACAGAGAGAAGATACGGGCATTAATTATACAACCGCATAATTCTCTCTGTTTTCTATATGTGCCGTCAGAAAATGTAAAAACAAGACAGAATGTGTATTGAATATTCCTATCGGATTTGTTAAAATGAATTTGGATATAATTCTACAAATTTAAATTAAGTGGTGTAATAACTATGAAACCGATTGAGCTTGCAAAAAAATATGGGATTATGCAGCTTCCATAGAACCCAAAAAGCAAAAAGAGCCGCAGTATACCAGAGCTCCCTTGTATCATTATCAGGGAATGTTGACGATGTTTGCGGGAATACAGGCGGCAAAGGAATCGGGCGATCCTGAATGGATAGCTGACGTAAACAAGTATCTTGCAAAGTATCCGCATCATTTCAATGATCCCGAGGTGTTTTTCAAAGGCAGCTTTGATAATTACCGTGTAGGAAGCCTTGGAAA
>JAZLAO010000066.1:0-6472 GCA_045613205.1 Eubacteriales bacterium
CTTCGAATTTAAGAGAGAGCTGATTTTGCGAAAGGCGAGGTTAAAATTCGAGATAATATGCGGATATTATAAGGATTTTTACCGATGGATTTCACAAAATAAGTCTCTCTGAAACGAGTTCGGATTATTTACTCGTGCCTAGGCGCAAAAGGGGCTGTCTCAAATGCAAGATTTGAGACAGCCCCCGACGTTTTTGTTCATTTTTTGATTATGAGTACCAGTGCTTATTCAGCGGGAACCAAGAGTCCGTAGTCGCTGTCCTTTCTCTTGTATACGACGCAAACGTCGTGAGTTTCCGCGTCGGTGAAAGCGAAGAACTCGTGACCGAGAAGATTCATCTGCAGGATAGCCTCCTCGGGAGACATGGGCTTAAACGGGAAGGTTTTTGTTCTGATTCTGAACTCCGCCTCCTCCTCGTATTCGTCGTCGTCATCTTCGTCAAACGAGGTAAACGCACCGCGCTTAACCGTTTTTTCAAGACGGGTTTTATTTTTTCTTATCTGTCTTTCAAGTCCCTCGACAGCTCTATCTAATGCAGTTATAAATGTTTCGCTTTCCTCTTCCGAGCGGAAGGTCGTTCCGCCGTAATTTACGGTAATTTCGATTATCTTGTCTCCTTTGCGCACCTTGCAGGTCACAAACGCCTCGGTATCCTCACCGAAGAATTTGTCAAATTTGCGAAGCTTTTTTTCAACTAAGGTCTTAAGGCTTTCGCGTACGCTCATCTGTTTTCCGTAAATCGTAATTTTCATAGGGGGTATATCCTTTCCTTGACTTACAGACACGCTGTCTGCATATATATTATAGCAGATAATTGGTGAAAAGTAAACAGTTTTTTTTGAAAAAAATAATATTTTTGGTTAGTTTTGTACAAAGTGTAAAATTTGCCTGCAGGTTCGTATTTTTTATTGACAGAGGATTTAAAATATGATAAAATAAATTTATGGTGCGACTGCTTTGGCGGTCGTTTTTATTTACTTTTGCCGTATGGCGCGAGGTGTTTTATGTCAAATCTTGAAGAAAAGCTTGTATCAAGAAAAGAAATATTTAAGGGTAAGGTGCTGGAGGTCGTTTGCGACGAGGTAACCCTTCCCGACGGAAATCTCGCTTCGCGAGAGATGTGCCTTCATATCGGGGCTGTGTGCGTAATTCCGCTTCTTCCCGATGGAAACGTCATAATGGAGCGTCAGTACAGATATCCGCACGGCAGGGATTTTCTTGAAATACCTGCGGGTAAGTTAAACTATCGCGGTGAGGATACACTTGAGGCTGCAAAAAGAGAGCTTCGAGAGGAAACGGGAGCTGTGGCTCAAAAATACACCGACCTTGGCGACCTTATTCCGTCACCCGCCGTGCTTTCCGAAAAAATCAGAATGTATCTTGCTGAGGATATTACGTTTTCCGAGCGCGAGCTTGACGAGGACGAGTTTCTCGAGGTTGTGAAAATACCGCTCTCCGAGCTTTACGCAATGGTTATGAGGGGAGAAATTGCCGACGCAAAAACCCAGGTAGCAGTTCTTAAGGTTTGGGATATGAAAAAATCTTTCTTTGGTTGACAAAATATTTTGAATATGTTATCATTGAGTAAAGACTGCTGAAGGAGCATTCTATGCTTTTTACTAATATGTTAGCGATAAGCGCGGCTGAGCCGCTTGACCTTGCGCCCTTGATATACGGCTTTGTCGTATTGATTGCGGTTTTTAGCGCGTTTGCCGGTTTCTTTCGCGGATTTATGCGCCAGACGGTAAGGACTGTTACGGTTATTATATCGGCAGTATTAAGTTACGCCCTGGTTTATTTTATCTTCGCGGGAATAATCAAATATATAGACGGAAAATCGGCAGAGGACTTAAGGGTTATACTTATAAATTCGGGACTTGTCGCAGAGGGCGCGCACGAATGGATAACCTCTCTTGACGCACATGCAATTAAGCTTTTCATATCGGTGCCGCTTGCGCTTTTCGTTCTGCCTGTAATATACGTCGTATGCTTTATTCTGGTTTCGGGAATCCTTCTTCCTCTTCACAAATTTATATCTGCGCTATGCGGATTTAAGGCGAGGAGAAGCACAGCAGTGACGAGGCTTTTGGGCTTCCTTTTGGGTGCTTTGCAGGGAGTTGCCGTAGCGGGAATTCTTCTTGTTCCCGTGATAGGCGTATCCTCGCTTGCGCGGGATTCGGTGACGGCAATTAACGAAGCTTCGCCCGAGGATTCCTTTACCTTGACGTGTAACGAAGCCTACCGCGCTTACGCATACAGCGTGTCGGAAAATCCGGTTACCGTTGCCTATGGACTCTTCGGCATAGAGTCGCTGTATGAGCAAATTGCAACGGTTGATATAGACGGAAAAGAAAACGATATGACTGAGCTTTTTCCGGATTTGCCGCTTCTGATTTCTGATTCTTTAAAGCTTGGCGGCTGCGACCCCAAGGCACTTACTGCAGAGCAAGAGGCGCGTATATCGGGCATGCTTACACGTGTAGAGGGAAATCCCATAATATCGGATATACTTGCTTCGGCGGTGCGCTCGGGCTCTTACGCTTACGAAAACCAAAGCATTCCCCAAATACCCGGAGAGCCGTTTGAAACTCTGATTTCGTCTTCTCTTGAAATTTTTCATACTACAAATGCTGAAAATCTTTCGGGAGACCTTCGGACTCTTGAAAAAATATATTTCACCCTTTCCCGCAGCGGAGTTCTTACCTCATTCTACGACGGGCATGACGCAGTTGTCAAAGCCATGACAGCCGCAGACAGCGAAGGCAAAACTACAGCCCAAAGGCTTATTGAAATTGCAAAATCCAACGAGCGTGTAACTCCTCTTTTGACTGCGCTGACGCGCCTTTCCGTGACGGCTATGCAAAACGGCACGGGAATTGCGGAGAACGCGCACGTGACTTACGAAAACATAAAGGCGGGAATCAATACCAACGTGTTGGCTATAGATAAATCCGCCTATGAAAACAGGGAAGATTACATCACCGAGATTTCGGGTGCTCTTGACCTCACTATGAGGGAAAACGGAATAGAGCTGGAAACCGAAATACTTGACGGAATGGCGGGCTTCATAGCCGATAATTTCAGCGAAACAAAAGAGCTTACGGACGCTCTGGCAGGTGAGATTATCTTCTCATATTACAACACGTATGCAAAAAATTCAGAACAATGAAGAGGAAAAGAAAATGGCAAAATCAATTTCGGGATTGAAAATAGTAAACTTTGGCGACAGTATATTCGGTAAGTGCAGACCCCCTTTTGATATATCAACATTTATCGCGGAAATTACGGGGGCAAAAACATATAACGTGGCTTTCGGCGGCTGCCGCATGTCAGAGCACTCGCTCAAGCATTTTGACAGATTCAGTATGTACCGACTTGCAGATGCGATAGTAGACCGCGATTTCACGCTTCAGGACGAGTCGTTTTCCTACGAGCCGATAGGCGAAGCATTGCCCGACTATTTTCCCGAGGGACTTGCAACTCTTAAGGGAATAGATTTTTCCGACGCGGATATAATAACAATAGCTTACGGAACAAACGATTTCACGGCAGGGCGGAAGCTTGAGGGGGCTGACAGGTATGACGTCACCTCGTTTGCGGGCGCGCTCAGATACAGCATTGAGAAAATCTCGAAGGCATATCCCAATCTTAAAATAGTCATTTGCTCGCAGACCTACCGCTTCTGGCGCGAGAACGGAGTTGCCGTTTCGGATTCGAATACCCGTGTCATAAAGAATAATAAGCTCACCGATTACGTTCGTAAAACCGAGGAGATAGCAAAGGAATACGGACTTTTCTACATAGATAACTATCACGGTAAGGTTATAAACGAGGGGAACAGAGATATCTGCTTCTCCGACACCGACGGAACACACCCAATAGTTCCCGGACTTAAGCTTATAGCCGAGAACGTTTCAAGAGAGCTGGTGGAGAAGTTTGGAAAATAAAAGAGAGAAAATCTCCTTTTCGCTAAAATTCGTTACCGCGGCGGCAGCGCTCGTCGGGGTTGTGTGGAGCTTTTTTAACGCGACGGCCGACGGATATTCCCATTGGTCGAAAAGGCTCTTATATTTTACGTCTCTCTCAAACCTTTGGATTGCATTGACCTTTATCGCCTTGCTCGTTGCCGCACGGTCAAAAACGCTGTCGAAGAGTACCCGTGTCAAAAATTTTCTTCATATTTTGAAGTATATTTTTGCCGTCTCGATAACCCTTACTGGCTTTATTTTCTGCGCGGTTTTAGCTCCCGGCTCGGCAAACGCAAACTACAACGCATGGACGGCGGCAAGTATACTGACTCACGTTGTTGTACCGACGCTTTCGGTGGTGGATTTCTTCGTAGATACCTACCGTGTCGCGTTAATCCGCAGGCATATACTTTTAACCACCGTTCCGCCGCTTCTTTATTCGGTGTTCGCGAGCGTGCTTTGCATCATGAAGGTTGACTTCGGCAGGGGAGAGCCCTTTCCGTATTTCTTCTTCAATTATTACTCCCCCGCGGGAGTATTCGGAACGAGCGACGTTATGCCCTACAGAATAGGCTCGTTTTATTGGATAGTCTTTATGTTCTTTCTGATAATCGGAGTCGGTGCGCTGTATAGGAAGCTGTATAATAAGAAGTGAACAGTTGAAAATTGAAAGTTGAAAGTTGAAGTGGCGGCGTCACTCAGCTTAGGCAAGAGTGAATAATCCGAACTCGCTCTGAATCCTTAATTTTCAGTGCTTTCGGCACTTATCTCTCTTGCAAAGTCTTACACATAACGAAAAAGAGCGGAGATGCTTTTTAAACAAGGGTATCTTCGCTCTGTCTTTATATATCGGAGTTTTTGAGGTCGAAATTCCAATCTCTTCATTTTTCTTTTCTCGTTTCAATTCTTAGAGGCTCAGCTCTTCGGTTATAGCCGAAGAGAGCCGAACTCATAAGGTTTTGAAATATAGATTTTCCTATCTTCTTCGTCGAATTTTTCTTAAATATCCGCATATTTCTCTAAAAATTCGGCTCGAATATAAAAAAATCTATTATTCCAAAACTGCCAAGCATCTTCCGGCTAACAAATTTTTGATGGATTTTGGCGTAACGAGCCGCAGTAAAGTATGACTTTACAAGGGTTGGTGCGACGAAAGACGCTAAAATTTGCCGCCGCAAGACTTGTGAGTTCGACTCTCTTCGGCTATTACAGGATAGTATCTGTTTTTAGGCAGAATAAGCCATTGTTTTGAAAGTATTGCCGTTGTATAATGAAAAAAATACTTTATTTTTGGGAGGCTTTTATGAAAAAATGAGTTTTGGTTATTGGAGGCACGGGAATTATGGGTATATACCTTTGCCCGAAGCTTATCGAATGCGGTTATGAGGTTGATGCTATCACTATTGAGATGCGCAAACCCTGTCCTGAGGTAAATTATATATTTGCGGATGCGATGGACGATGCCGTTTTGACGGAGATTGTCAAAAATGGCTCTTACGATGCGATAGTTGACTTTATGTGGTATACAGCGGAAACCTTTGCTCCGAGAATGGAGATGCTCCTCTCCTCGACCTCTCACTACTTTTTGACATCGTCCTACCGCGTTTATGCTGACAGCGGAAAAACTCCGCTTACAGAGGAATCTCCGAGGCTTTACGAGGTTCTGACCGACCCCGAATTTTTTGAAACCGAAAATTATGCGCGCGAAAAATCGCTTATGGAGAATATGCTTCTTAAGTCAAGCTATTCAAACTGGACGGTGCTTCGCCCGACGGTCGTTTATTCCATTGATAACTATCCTCTCGTTTGCTTCAGCAGAAAGATTCTCACCTCGCGCGCAAAGCAGGGGAAGAAGTTGATTCTTCCGCGCGACGTAATGGATAAAAGCACTACGATGATATGGGCGGGCGACGTTGCCAAAATGATAAGCGGACTTATGTTCAAGGAGAACGTAAAGCGTGAGATGTATACCGTCGGAACGAAGGAAACTATTACCTGGGGCGAGCTTTACGAGTTCTATCACGAGGAGATAGGCCTTGAGGCTGAGCTTATCGGCACCGAGGACTTCCTTGAAAAAATTTACACCAGAAGAAAAGACCGTTGGTTAATATTTACCGACCGCCTCTACGACAGAGCGGTAGATAACTCGAAGATACTCCGTGACTCCGGAGTTTCGGAATCCGAGCTCATGAGCGTGCGCGACGGACTCAGACTCGTGCTTTCTCTTGCAAGCGAGGATTATCCTATGGAATATAAGATGGACGAATATCTGAGAAATGAATAATGAATATTGAATAATGAATAATTGAGGTGGCTTTTCGTCCGTCGGGCGAAAAGCTGCTTTTTGTTGTATGCGGAAATCAAAATTGTAAAGTTTCTTTTATTTATATTTTAAGATTTATATATTAAGACTTTACAAAAGCGAAATAATGTGGTAAAATAGCAGAGGAGATTTTTGGAGGCAGTTATGCGACTTGATAAATTCATATCCGAGTGCGGTATCG
>JAZLAO010000067.1:0-17803 GCA_045613205.1 Eubacteriales bacterium
CGGTATCGCATAGTCACGGGTTATAGCGGCAATGAGAAGAGAGAAACGGTCGGGATTCTTTATAAATACTTCCTTAGGAGCCCAGGTCGTGTCAACGTAGCATATGAATACAATTCTCGTCTTGAGATTTCGCTTTGTCAGATCCTCGTCAAGCTCGTTCATTGTCATAACGTACCAATCGGACGGAGTTTTTTTGCGGCATTCATCGCATTCACAATGATTGTTGCTGGAATCGGCGAGCCAAACGTGAAGGTAATCGACGTTTGTTGAAAGCTCCGCATAATCGGAAATCTTCTTTACGAATTTTGCGCGGGCACGCGGGTTTGACATACAGAAATTCGTGTTGAGAGCAATTCCGTTAAAGAGCTCTCTTTTTCCGTTCATCATAGCCACGAATTCGCGCGATTCTTCGGGTATTGGATTGTTTGCGTCTTTCGTCCAGCCTTCCGTCGTGTCGATTCCGAATGATTCGGAGGTCCAGCCGTGTCCCATATCGTGAAACTGAAGACCGCGCTTTGCAATTTCCGCTTCGCACTGACGCTTCCATTGAAGCACGATGCTTGCATTGATGGGCTCGGGCTCGCGGTTTTCCTGATTCTGTCTGTGGTTATAATATCTGTCATAGTAGAATTTCGGAATGTCAAACTCCATCATAAAGATGTTCATACCGATTTTGGGAGCGAAATCAATCTCTTCAATCATGAGATGCTGAGCCTCAGCGCCCTCGTTGCACTGACCGCGGTAGCGGCAGTCTGCCATTTTGTGATATTTTGTAGGCTCGATATTTTTAATCGGAATATACTCACCGTCAATACCGGGGAAGAGCCAACGGCAGCCGTTAATAGTGAGGTATCGGTAAACCGCAAGAAGTACGCTACGGGGGTTTGAGCCCGCTATGATTCCGCCACACTCGTCTGTATCAATATGTAAAATATCGTCAAGGGTTACGTCATCGGATTCCGAGGTGTCGAGTCCGAAATCGGACATAACGCCAAGCCTGAATCCGTCATTTGCATCAGGAGCGTATTTTATTTCGATTTCGCCGCAACGGGGCATCATCATGCGAAGGTATTTCTTGAGCTCCTCTGCCGCAAAATCCACAACGTGATTCGAGGTGATTTTGTTAATCGTAAACATCTTTTTTCTCCTTAGTTTTATTAATCATTCCGCGTCGTAAAGAACGGTTATGTTTTTGAAAATTCTGTTGTACGACTTAACGAGATTATGGTGGTCGTAATTGCGCTCCATCTCAATCTCATACTTGCCGAAGTCGTCCGCAAATTTTTGAAAGCTTGCGAGCGCCGCGTTCTCCTTACCCTCGGCCTTAAGCGCGAGTGAGGGAGCGATGCCCTTCAAAAATTCAAGGTATCTTGCAAGAATTCTGTAGGAAACCGTCTGTGCGCGGTAGGGCATATTCTTGTGCGCCTCAACGAACGGAGCGTATTTCTCGGCAATTTCGGGGAGCTTAAGAATGTACTTTACCATCTCGGGATTGTAGAAATCCCCCATCTTGCTTTTCGTAGAGGTTTTTACAGTAAGATAATTGAAATTCAAGGTGCTTTCGATTTCCTCAAAAAGCTCGATAACGGTCTTGTATCCGTCGCCGTAGGAGTGCTTGAAGAAGTCGTCGCGAAGCTCCTTAAAATCAATATCCGTGTCGTAAAGAGTCGCGGCGTAGGTCGTGAAAAGGAATCCGTTAGGGAAGAAGCTTCTCTGCGAGCCGTCCTCAACGATGCCGCTGCAGCCGTTTTTACGGTATCCTTTTACGTCCTTGTGAATAATATTTGCAAGTCCGAAAAGTCCAAGGTCGCGGTGCTGCGCCCACCAGAAATGGTATTCGTAAACGAAATTCGGTATCTTGCAGATATCTCTCCATTCCTTCGCGTGGATGAGGTAATTGTTTACGCTCTCGGGCATTACGTTCGCGTTGTATACGTATTCCGTCAGCTTGATTTTGCTCTCGTCAATTTCGGGCTCAACGTACTCTCTGTAATCGCGGGTGATAGCCGCAAGAAGCAGGGCAAATCTGTCGGGATTATTAAGCCTCTCGGTTTTCGGAGCCCATACGGTATCGTAGTAGCAGATGAAAACTATTCTGGTCTTAAGTCCCATATCGGTCATAATCTTATCAACGTCGTTCATAAGCATAACGTACCAATCGGACGGAGTTTTTTTCTTGCATTCCTCGCATTCGCACATATTGTTGTAGGAATCCGAGAGCCAAACGTGAAGATAATCGACGTTCGTTGAAGCCGCGGCATAGTCGGCAATGCTTTGAGCTACTATTCTTCTCGCCTCGGGGTTTGACATGCAGAAGTTCGTGTTAAGCGGCATACCCTGGTAAAGCGAGCGCTTTCCGTCATAAAGAGCAAGATACTGACGGTACTCTTCGGGGACGGCATCGTCGGTTGTTTGCGCCCAACAGCCGTCCGACTCGATTTTAAATGCCTCCGCAGTCCAGCCGTGTCCCATATCGTGGAACTGAAGACCGCGCTTTGAAATCTCAGCCTCGCACTGACGCTTCCACTGAAGTATGGTTTCGACGGTTACAGGCTCGGGCTCTCTGTTTTTCGTGTTGCTTGCGTGATTATAGTAAGCATTATAGTATGCCGTCGGTACGTCGAATTCTATCATAAAAATATTCATACCGATTTTTGGAGCAAAATCAATTTCTTCCATCATAAGATGCTGAGCTTCAGCACCCTCGTTGCACTGACCGCGGTAGCGGCAATCTGCCATCTTATGATACTTAGTAGGCTCAACGTTTTTAATCGGAATATACTCACCGTCAATACCGGGGAAGAGCCAACGGCAGCCGTTTATCGTGAGGTATCTGTAAACCGCGAGAAGCACACTTCGGGGGTTCGAGCCCGCTATAATTCCGCTGCATTCGTCGGTATCAATATGTAAAATGTCGTCAAGGGTTACGTCATCTGATTCTGACGTATCAAGTCCGAAATCCGACATAACTCCAAGCCTAAAGCCGTCCGTGGCATTCGGGGCGTATTTTATCTCTATCTCGCCACATCTGGGCATCATCATACGAAGGTATTTTTTAAGCTCCTCCGCCGCAAAGTCAACGACGTGATTCGATGTGATTTTGTTGATTTTAAGCATCGTTTTTTCTCCCTGAAATATATCGGTAAGGCAAGTATATCACAACCCACAAAATAAGTCAACAAAAAGCCTGAAATAAAAAAGGACAAAATTCATTTTCCTTATTCAGCATTGGATATTAGTATTTTAGGCTTTTATCCCAGAAAAATCTATTTACAAATTCGGTTTTCAATGTTAAAATATAAAAAAGCGATTTCACAGAAAATTCTGAGGTATTTTACATGGGAAAAGGATTTATAAACGCAAGGGATTACGGTGCGACGGGCTCGGATTATGTAACTCGCGCTCATTCAACCGCAGGGAGCTGTGAATTCATCCTTGCCGATATAGGCGATTTTAAGGTGGGCGACGAGGTAGTTGTAAAGGGCTCGAATCCTCATTTTGAAGCCGAAACTCTTTTTGAGCGCAGACCGAGAACCCCCGATGCAAAGCGTGCGTGGCGTCATAATCAGCCGCTCGGCGGCAGGGTGGAGCTTGACGGATACGACGGTACGCAGGGCGAGTGGGAGATTTATCTTTTCGATATGTGCCCTGAAATGCCGAACGTATTCCGCTGGACTAAAAACTTCGGTATCGATTGGAGCGAGGATATTCCCATTACGGACGGATGGATAAGCGTTGACGGAAAAATCAAAGTAAAAATTAACGATTTTGCTGAACGCGAGTGGGGATGCACCGCGGCGTTTGCCTGCTCCTCAAGACTTGTTTCAACAATAGAAAAAATTGACGGAAATACCGTCACGCTTTCCGATGCCGCAACTGTTACTGCCGAGTGCGAAATTATGCACTCGGACTCTGCCGCAATTCAACGTGCAATAAATGCCGCAGTAAAAAAAAGAAGGGTGTATTTTTGCCGAACGGCAAATACAGACTTTCAAAGGAGCTTTCAATCATCAATGCCTCGGGGTTTACTTTCGAGGGGGAGAATGCGTACGGCACCGTTCTTGATAACAGCCTTGGCGCAATAGGCGTGGAAAGGCAGCAGGGCTCCTGCTTTTACGTAAACGGGGGCGATGACGTAACCATCAGAAATATCTTTATGATAGGATGCTACGGATTTGATGAAAAGGAGCGCGGCGCCGTTATTGCCTGCCGCGGCGGAACGTCGGTTTACGGATTTTATTTTCAAAAATCCAACGCAACCTGCTTCGTAAGCACCAAGCGTATTTTAGTTGAAAACTGCCACGCAAGAAGGATGTCGGGCGAGTGTTTTTACTCCTGTGGGGCCGCGCGGGAATTTGCAACTCCCGAGGATAATTATACCCATTCCATGACCTATCTTCGATGCTCGGTGGAGGACTGCGCGAGAAATGCATTCAACAACAACGATAAGAGCGAGTATACGTCTATTCTTTACTGTCGTATCAAGGACGTAGGAAATGCGGCGTGGGAGGGCTCGTCGAGATTCTGTATAGTTCACGGGTGCTATATAAACAACACCCGCACCGAGATAGAAACCGGAAACGCCTCAAGAAACAGGCTTGATCCGATAACCGGCGAGGTGAACGAAAGATGGGATATGTTCAACAAGCTCGGTATGGCTCAACACATAATCAGCGATAACTATTTTGAGTCGGGCTCTTTCGTAAACGATCCCGCGATAAGAGTAGGCTCATTCTCCTCGCAGGTAATAATAAGGGGCAATGTTTTCGTAAATTACAACGCTCCCGCAATTTTTGCCGAGGGAGCGGTAACGGGAAATAATACTCCTTCGGAAAATATAATTATCACGGGCAATTCGATCGATCTTACTGCGGTCGGTGCGGAAAGCCGTGAGCGCTTCGGTATAAAAATTACGACAAATTACGTTACTGCCTCGGATAACCACATTTACGTCAGGGGCGAGGTTGATGAAAAAGTAAAGGGTATTGTAATCAGTGATGATGCAACCAGAGTTTCGATTCACGATAACACGGTAGCGGGCTGCGGTGTCGGAATAGAGTCGGAGCGAGTTGTCGGAAAGGTCGGGCTCGTGCTTTCGGATAGGGAATTTAACCGATACGAAAACAAAATGGTTCTCAGAAGAACAAAGCCGATGCTTCTCCGTCCCGCATCGCACAGATTCAAGGGATGGATATTGCACTGGCTCGCAGACGGAACGGAATCGGTAATAGAGGATTTCGACCCGTATAAGCTGTGCTTTAAGCTCAAGGAGCCTCGCGAAATGAATGAGGGCGACGAGTTTTATATTTACAGCAATAACGCTCTCCCATGGTCTGTTCATCATAATATTATTGATAACTGCACAATACCGCTGTCGCTTGACAGCTACGGCGGAAAAAGAGCGCTTTTAGACGGCAACGTCACGGAATAAGGAGAGACGAAAGCGGATATTATAAAAATCTGCCGTTTAAATATTCAAGTCAGGTTATTATTTGCGCGGGGCTTAATAACCTGACTTTTTTTACTTGCGTTAATTTAGTAGACCGAGATTCCGAACGCCTGATTTATTGCTCCGCCGATAAGCCTTGCCGCCGCATCGGTTATCTCGTCTATTTCCTTCGGGGAAACGAGCATAGCCTCCCCCTCGGGTATCTTATTCTCGTTTTCGCCCATAGCAAAAATCCGTGAGTCAATAACGGTTGGAACGCCTATTGAAATTATCGGAATTCCGAGCGTGTCCTCATTGAGTGCTGTGCGCGAGTTTCCGACACCGCTGCCGGGAAAAATCCCGGTATCTGAAATTTGAACCGTTGTGCCGAGTCTTTCTGCTGAGCACGTGGCAATAGAGTCCACCGCGATTATGACATCCGGAAGTATCCTCCTGCAAACGCCCCGTATCACCTCGGCTGACTCCATGCCCGTCTCTGAGCTTACACCGGGGCAGAGAACAGCTATCTCCGAACAGTCAAGAGATTCAAAGGTTTCCTCGTCGAACTCCTTTATGTGCATCGTAGGCTTTACCTTGGCGGCTGATTTTGGTCCTACTGAGTCGGGGGTCAGGTTTCTGTTTCCGAGACCGACGACTAATATTCTTTCGGGGAAAGCTCCCGAATTATCCACCGTTTCGCAAAGTTTACGTGACACGGCTTCGGTCGCGTCTCCTATTTCGTCCTCTCCGAGAAGGTCCATTCTGCCGGTGTTAAGGGTATCATAATTACCGCACGGACGTCCGATGCTTCTTGCGCCTTCCTCAGAAAAAATCCTTACGCATTCCCACACTCCGCCGTCGCATTCCGAGCTCGTGTATTCAACTCCCCGCACGGACGTATCAGCTCTCCGCCTTTCGATAGCAAGGTCGGTGTACATGCTCTTGTCCTTTTCTTTCCTCTCAGTGAAATAATACCTCATACGCAACTCCTCATTGATTAATTTCCATCTGATTATTGACAGTAAAAAAGCAGGATAAACACGAAAAAAGAATGTTGTGAAAAATACACAGTTTTTCGAAATATTATTTGTACATTTAATACGAAAATTTATCTCGCCTAATTTTCTCATTGAAAAATAAAAGGATTTGTGCTAAAATATATAAAGCAATATTATGCTCATGCGAGATACTTAAGTTTCGTAATGTTAATTTGTGCTGCCTTGTCAGCGGAATGGAGAAATAAATGAAAAGAATTGTAAGTCTGCTTCTTGCGTCCGCCTTGCTTTGCGGAGCGATGCTTTCTCTTGCATCCTGCGGAGCACCCGAAGATGCCGGAGCTCAAATCGCTGTCAACCTCGGAGGTGAGGTTTTTGATTTTGACCCCACCGATTATTATACCGACAGCAATGCTGAACAGATAATGAGCCTTCTCTATGAGCCTCTCTTTAAGCTTAATTCGAAGGGCGAGCTTTCCTGCGCGGCTGCAAAGGATTATTCGGTTGACGAGTATAACAGGGTGATAACCGTTACACTTCGTGAAAGCTATTGGTCTGACGAAATCAGAGTGCAGGCAAGCGACTATATCTACGCTTGGCGCGACGTTATTCTTGAGCCGTCAAACCCCAACCCTGCTGCAGCTCTTCTTTATGATATTGAGAATGCGATTGCCACTAAAGCGGGCGACACTACGTATTCATTCGGTGCTGTAAGCACTGGTGCATTCGAGCTTAAAATTACATACCGCGAGGGCGCAGACTATAAACAGCTTCTTAAAAATCTTGCGTCTGTTGCTACCTCTCCTCTCCGTCAGGACGTGGTATCAGTTGCAAAAACCTACTGGTCCAAGGACGTTTCTACGATAGTGACCAACGGTCCTTTCAGCTTGAAAACATTCAACTATGACGTTGGAGAATTTACTCTTGCAAGAAACCTTGGCTACCATCAGAATCCCGGTGTTAAGGATTACGATGATGAGGTTGTACCTGCAGAGCTTGTTTCAATCATAGCTGCCGATGAAGAATACACTCTTTCTTACAGCGATATAGAGAATAAGACGGTTTTCTTTATGAGCGATATCTCGCTTGAAGACAGAGCGGCAAATGCGAAATATGCGAAGTCTTCTGATGACCTCTCTACCTACACCTATGTTTTCAATACGGAAAAAGGTATCTTTAAGGATAAGAACGTAAGACGTGCGCTCTCTCTTGCAATCAACCGCGCTGACATTATTGAGAACGTAATATTTGGTAAGGCGGCAACCGGTTTCCTTACCGATGCGGTGGCAAAATCTATATACGGCAAGAATCCTATTGCACGTATTTCCAACGACCATGAAGCAAATCTTTCCGAAGCAAAATCCCTTATCGCTGCGGCAAACCTTACTGCTGACGAAAAGGCGTTCGTTCTCACGGTAAATGACGACGAGGAAAGCGTCAAAATTGCTGAAATTGCTAAGGCGGCATGGGCTGAGCTTGGCTTTAACGTAAAAATAGATAAGGTAACCTCTGTTACAGAACCCATCAATGACGTAAACCTTGGCGAAGAGCGTGATATAGAGGATTCCGCTATTCAGGTTATCACGAAAGAAGCTTCTTACGGAAACCGTGACTTTGACGTAATTGCGCTTGATTGGCATATGTACTCAACCGATGCGATTGTTGCACTCTCTGCGTTTACTTCACATATGAACGGAAACGGCAAGGACCTTAAAACAGGTGTGATGCGCGAAAATATAAGCGGTTGGACTAATGCTGATTTCGACCAGTACATCAACCTTGCATACTACGCTGACAGCGAAGAGCAGAGAAATGAAGCTCTCAAAAAAGCAGAGGAGATACTTCTTAACGAATCTCCCATAGCTCCCTTGATTTACAATCAGAGCTTCGCATTCATAAGCGGAGAGCTTAAATCGGTATCCTTTGACGGATTCGGAAACTTTGTATTCACAAAGGCTAAACAGAAAAATTATCACGACTACCTTCCCCAAGAGGAAGAATAATCGAAATACCCGCTGTACCTCGTCAGATGGTGGAGTACAGCGGGTATTTGTAACGTGGGCTTGATATCCGACGGCCGATATGATTTTTTGGAGCATCGGCAATTATCTCTCTTGTAAGACAGCGCTTGGATAGCTAAGCAGCGCCAAAATCAACTGAAATAACGCACAGAATCCTCTGAAATATATTCAGACATATTCGTGCTTAGAGATTGATATTGATATGAAAAAACAAAAGAAATTTTCCTTAAAAACGACAACAGATATTAAAGTTTTCATTCTTTTTTTGCTCAATAACGTGGGATATCCCGTCGATTATACAGCGGTTATCGGTATGGTATCCGAAAATACCGAGCAGCTCATAATGGACTACGACGAGTGTTTACGCGAGCTTGTGGACGACGGACACCTTTTATATGATGAGTATAACGGTGAAAAATTTTATATGATTTCTGACAGCGGACGTATGATAGCCGGTCAGCTTTATGACACTCTTGACAGCGAATTTCGAGAGAGAAGTCTGCGTTACGCAGCAAAATATACCTCTGTTTCAAAGAGCGGAACCGCAATTAAGGCAAGCATAACCGAAACGGCAGGTAACCGTTTCAAAGTGACGATAGAGGCGTTCGACAGCGTTGGCGAGCTTCTTTCCGCGTCGATAACGGTAACCTCCCGTCACGAAGCAGAAAAAATCAAAAACAACTTCGAATCAAAGCCGGATGCGGTTTACAGAGGAATATTGTTTTCAGCTACCGGACGGCTTGAATTCCTTTCATGAATTAAAATTTGGACAAAATGTTAAAAAAATTGTCAAATAAACAGAAAAAATTGACAAAAAATTAAAAAATGGTAACTTTTTTCAGTAAAATGCTTGACAATTTGTTAACATATATATATAATAAATTTATAGCGAAAGTGAATTTGTATGGATTTTAATGCAACTGTTGAGCCAAATTCTCTTATAGAACTCGTGCGTCTTGGTGATGACGGAGCTTTTTCTCGCCTCGTCTCTCTTTACACGCCCATGATGAATAAGGTAATATCCGGCTTTGTGAATTCACTGCTTCGTTATGACGAGGCCTTTTCGGAGGCTTGCGTTGCGCTTCACCGCGCGGCAATGTCCTATGATATTTCCCGTTCGGCTGAAGTAACCTTTGGCTTGTATGCACGGATTTGTGTATACAGGCGTGTTTGCGACCTTGCGCAAAAATCTGCGAAGCATAACCCGGTAGCAGATTTGGACGTTGAGCTCGTAAGCACTGAGGACAACATTGAGCAACGCCTCGTCGGCCGCGAGAGAATGTCGACTTTTATAGAGAGAGCTCGCGGTGTTTTGTCGGAATATGAATATGAAGTTTTTATGCTTTACATAGAGGGTTATTCGACGGCTGAAATTTCTGAAAAACTCGGCCGTGCTCCGAAATCCGTTGAAAATGCAAAATCAAGGATGCTTAAGCATCTCAGAGAAGAGAGCAAAATTTTTTCCGACGTTTAAATCAGTCAATATGCCCCGGTAGCTTAAAGGAGAGCGTTGTTTACAAAGGCGTTGGTTTAAATCCGACTAAGGGCAAATATTTATACCTATCAAGTGAGGAAAAGGAAACCATGTACGAGGACAAGACACTGAAGTGCAAAGATTGCGGTAATGATTTCGTGTTCACAGCAGGTGAGCAGGAATTCTACGCACAGAGAGGATTTGAAAACGAACCCTCAAGATGCAAGGAATGCCGTACCGCAAAGAAGAACGCGCAGAGAGGTGCGAGAGAAATGTTCGCAGCTGTTTGCTCGGAGTGTGGCAAGGAATGCCAGGTGCCCTTCAAGCCTACCGAAGGCAAAGCGGTTTATTGCAGCGAGTGCTTCGCAGCAAAAAGAGCCGACAGAGCATAATTTTCGACCGTAAGCGTCGGATTTTATTCGCGCTAAATTCGAACTTGTGACGCAGGCGAGTGTTTTTAGGGCAGAATTTGCATAGCAAACTCAAAAATGAATACCGCCTGACGAAAAGGGACGTGAAAGTGAATTTCGCGTTCTTTTTCTTTTAAAAAAAATAAAAAATATCCTGTACATTTGTACAAAGTTATGCTATAATATAATCGGCTATGCACGAAAATAATCCGAACCCGTTTCAGAGAGGTAGATTAAATGGAAAAGAATATGCGAGTCGAATCCGCGGTCAGCGGACGTAATGCTGTAAAAGAGCTTATTTCTTCAGGAAGAGATATAGATAAAATATATGTACAGAGGGGCGAGCGTGAGGGCTCTGTCAGAATGCTAATCGGTAAAGCAAAGGAGCAAAAAATTCCGATAGTTGAGGTTGATAAGGGTAAGCTTGACTCGCTTTCCGGAGGTACTAATCATCAAGGCATTGTAGCTGTGCCCGCGGAAGAAAAATATTTCACGCTTGACGAGATAATAGAGTATGCAGAGTCACGGGGGGAAGAGCCTTTCGTGGTTATCTGCGACGGTGTGGAAGACCCACATAATCTGGGGGCGATAATAAGAAGTGCCGAATGCTCGGGTGCTCACGGAGTTATTATTCCGAAGCGCCGTTCGGTAGGTCTTACTGCCGTGGTATCAAAATCCTCAGCAGGCGCTACAGCTTATATGAGGGTGGCAAGAGTTACAAATCTTTCTATGCTCATTGATGAGCTTAAGGAGCGCGGCTTCTGGATATATGCAGCCGATATGGGCGGCGACGACTATTCTGCCGTGGATTTTTCCGGTAAAGTAGCAGTAGTTCTCGGCAGCGAGGGATTTGGAATATCTCGGCTCGTAAAGGAAAAAAGCGATTTTGTCGTGTCGATACCGCTCTACGGCAGAGTAAATTCTTTAAACGTTTCCTGCGCAGCTGCCGTAATTTTAACTGAAGTAGCAAGACAAAAGCACAAAAATACTTAAACGGAGGGCGAAAAATTGCAAGAAAAAAACAGTAATTCCTCGGATTCTGTCAAAGCCATACTTGATAAAATATCAGGGAAAACGAGTAGTTCCAAATCGTCCGATTTTAATTTCGGTGATAAAGGAAAAAGCACGTCGCGCAAGCCTTCCGGGGTGAAATTTGAGTCTGCGGACAAGCCCGCGGTGAAGAAAACCGAATATTCCTTTCCGGATAAATACAATCCCGGACCTAAATATAATTCCGTTTCAGCTTCCGCAACGGGCAATACTCCGCGAATTACCACGACTTACGTTCCTAAATTTACGGGAGCGAGTCTCAATTACCGAATGCTTGACGATCCTCGCGCCAAGGTCTCGAAGCCGGCTTCGAAAAGCGTAAGCACCTCAAGCATACCCGCAACAGCTGAATATAAAGAGGATATTGATCCTACCTCGGAGTTTGAAGAGGTTAAGGCAGTGCCCGATGCGGTGCAGGTTAAACCCGGTATAAAAGATGAACCGCAGATTGAATCAGCTTCTCTAGTTTTTAAATTTGAAACCGAAAAGCCTGACCCTGCGGAAAGCCTTCCGCTCAAAGAGGACTCAGAGTCTGAGCAATCTTTAATTCAGGAAGAAGCGGAAGAAGAAAAAACCGAGCTTCCCGAAGAGCCGAAGGAATATAAAATTCCCGACCCAACCGACCTTCCTGCCGAGCTTACCGAGCGCACCGTTTCAAGCTCTATAGCCGCAAACAGCGTTCTTGAGGATTCGTTTAACGGTGTCGGAAACGATGAAAACATAAGATGCGCAAAGGAATATACTTCATATTCTCAGCGCGATTCCTTTAAAGACCGCTTTATCGATACTATAATGAGCGTTTACGTTCGCTTCTTTGCCGCGCTCATAATTACGGTAATAGCTGGGGTAGTAGAGATAATTTTTGCCGCAGGGGTTGATATTCCAAGAATCTTGAATCTTGCAGGCGTTCCGGGTGCTATGGCGCTTTTTGACCTGCAGTTTGTTTTGTGTCTATATCTGCTTGCTCTGCCTGAAACTATTCTTGCGGTAAAATGTCTTATTCGGCGCAAGGTTGTCCCGGAGCTTTTCCTGTCGGCATCCTTTGTCGTTTTAATTATTTACACACTCTTTATTACTTTCAATTCTCCTAAAGAGTACGCGCTTTTCGGGCTTATATTCGGTATATTTGCTCTCTCGGCCATAAGTGCCTCATATTTTAAAACCTTTGCTGATTTCACCGCATTTAAAAGAGTCTCTAAAAACGGTGAGAAAACCGTTATTGATAATTCTTATACAAGAAATCTCGAAAAGGAAAATGCGGCTCTTGACGGTGCGGTTGAAGAACACAAATCAAAGACTGCGCGTACCTTCCGCACTCTCTTTACCTCCGACTTTTTCGGTCGCAGCGCGGTATGCGAGGAAAATTCATATAACCTGCTGCTTATACTCGGAGTGTCATTCGGTGCGTCGATTGTCGTAGGATTGATAGCGCTCTTTATACCAGGTGGATGGGTTAACGCAATTACAGCGTTTACTCTCGTGTTTATGCTCTCCTGTCCCGCAATGTCGATTATGGTTCATAAAGTTCCTTACTTCCATGCATCGCGTGAAGCCGAGCTTGAAAAATCTGCTATAATCGGTGAAAAATCACTTTATCTTTATTCCGGCATTGACGTTATAACCTTTGAGGATACCGAGGTTTTCGGTCCTGAGGACGTTACTCTTCAGCGCATAATGCTTTACGGCAGAAGTGATAATCTTTCCAAAGCTCTTCGTCAGATGGCTGCACTGTTTATGAATGTAGGCGGCCCGCTTGACGTTCTGTTTTCAGGCTCTCTTGACCGCAAGTGCGCTCCGGCTCAGTCGGTAGAGATAGAATCGAACGGTGTTTGCGGAAAAATAGACGGCGATACAATCATGGCAGGCACTATGGATTATATGCTTATTAAGGGTGCCAGGATTCCCGCGGAAGAAGCAGCGCAGGAAAAGCTCCATAACTCAACCAAGGTTATGTATGCCGCTGAAAATGGAGTTGTATATGCTAAATTCCATATCAGATACTCCTTCTCGGAAGACTTTACAATGCTTCTTCCGATTCTCGAGGATGCAAAAATCAAGCCTCTTGTCTACACCCGCGACCCGAACGTGACGAACCAGCTTATTTCCGTTTTGACAGCCGGCTCGGATAAAATACGTATTATGAAAAAGTACGACACCTTAAACGGAGAGGTAATTTACCGTAAGGCAAGCGTTGGAATGATGACAGGCGGAGATAAGTCAAACGTTGTAAATATGATTCTTCTCGCAAAAAAATACGAAAATTTACAGTCGCGTTTCGGTTTAGCGGAGCTTATAGCAATGGCTAGCGGAGGACTTTTTGCCGCAGTGCTTGCGATTTTAGGAATTGCTAATATACCCTCTGTGGCTCTTGCAGCTTTTCAAATTGCCTGGTGCGGAGTTCTGCACTTTATGAGCGCAATAAGCTTCCGTTTATCTAAATCAAAAAAGCGTTAAAGGAAATTTTATGCAAAAAACAAAAAACATCTCTTCGGTTTTGAAATCGGTAAATAAGCCCGGCAGATATATCGGAGGGGAATATAATAGTGTAATTAAAAGCAAAGCGGACGTAAAGTGCCGCTTTGCCTTCTGTTTTCCTGACACATACGAGATTGGTATGTCAAATCTCGGTGTTAGAATTTTATATGACGTACTGAATAAGGATAAAGATATCTGGTGCGAGAGGGTTTATGCACCCTGGATGGATATGAAAGCAGAAATGGAGAAATACTCGATACCGCTATCCTCTATGGAGAGTGGGGACGAGATTTGTGCGTTTGACCTCGTTGGATTTTCTTTGCAGTACGAGCTTTGTTATACTACAGCGCTTGCGATGCTGAAGCTTGCAGGTATTCCGCTTTATTCAAAGGACAGGGAAGAGGATACGCCCATAATCATAGGCGGCGGACCCTGTGTCTACAACCCCGAACCCGTTGCCGATTTCTTCGACCTTATAAATGTTGGCGAGGGAGAAGAGGTACTGCTTGAGATAAGCCATCTATATATAAGGATGAAGGAAGAGGGGCGCTATTCGCGAGAGGCGTTTCTTCGCGAGGCATCGCATATTGAGGGGGTATATATTCCGTCTCTTTACGATGTTTCCTATAACGAGGACGGCACAATAAAGGAATATAAGCCTCTTTATGACGACGTTCCCAAAAAGATAAGAAAGCGTATAATTGAGGATCTCGATAAGGTTTCATATCCCGAAAAGCTTGTTATGCCATACGTGGAAACGGTGCACGACAGAATAGTTCTCGAGGTGTACAGGGGCTGTATACGCGGCTGCCGTTTTTGCCAGGCGGGAATGGTATACCGTCCTATAAGAGAAAAATCACCCGAAACTCTCTGCAAGGCTGCCAAATGCCTTTACGAAAACTCTGGCTACGAGGAAATATCCTTGATTTCTCTTTCTATAAGCGATTATTCAAAGCTTCCCGAGCTCACCGACGGACTTCTTTCCTGGACGGACGACGCACGAGTGAGTCTGTCGCTTCCGTCTCTTAGGCTTGACAGCTTTTCCGAGGAGCTTATGAAGAAAATATCAAGCGTCAGAACAGGCGGACTTACATTTGCTCCCGAGGCCGGAACACAGCGGCTGCGTGACGTTATAAATAAAAACGTAACCGAAGAGGACCTTGTAAATGCGGTAAGAATTGCGTTTGCGGGAGGAAAAAGCAGCGTAAAGCTTTACTTTATGAACGGACTTCCCACCGAAACACTTGACGACATTGAGGGAATTTCAAAGCTTGGAAAAACCGTCGTTGATACATATTTTTCTATACCAAAGCCCCAGAGACCTCGCGGTCTTGGCGTAACACTGAGCGTTGCTTGCTTCATTCCGAAGCCATTTACGCCTTTCCAGTGGGAGAAGCAGGATTCTATGGAGCAGCTTGCCGAAAAGCAGGAGTACCTTAAAAAGTGCATCACCGATAAAAGAATTAAGTATAATTATCACGATGCAAAGGGCTCAAGAATCGAAGCAGTGCTCGCAAGAGGCGACAGAAGACTCGCGCCGGCGTTAGCGCTTATCGTTAACGAGGGGGCAATGCTTGATGCATGGGACGAATTTTTTGATTACGAGCGTTGGCTTGACGTCTTTCAAAGGACGGGTGTCGATCCCGATTATTATACTACACGCGGATTCGGACTTGACGAGATTCTTCCTTGGGATATTATTGATTGCGGTGTTACAAAAAGCTATCTTTTAAACGAACGCAAGAAGGCATACGAGGGTAAAACCACACCTTCCTGCGCGGAGCATTGCAACGGCTGCGGTGCGAACAAGCTGGGAGGTAAAAACAAATGGTGCAAATAAACAACACTCCCATAGTTCTCAGAGTTAAATTCAAAAAAATAGGTAAGCTGCAGTATATTTCTCACCTTGATCTTGTACGCACAATGCATAAAATAGTGGTAAGAGCGAAGCTGCCTCTCTGGTATACAGAGGGCTTCAACCCAAAACCCAAAATGGTATTTGCCGCCCCTCTTTCAATAGGTACCGAAAGTGTGTGCGAATATATGGACGTGCGTCTTACCGAAAAAATTAGCGAAAAGGAAGTGCTTACCCGTCTTAACGGAAATATGACGGACGAAATGCAGGCTATCGAGGTTTATTATCCCACCTCAAAGCTTACCGAGCTTAAGTGGATGTCTTACACTGTAACAATAACCACCGATAACGCATCGGAGGCTCTTGCAAAGGAGTGCGAGCTCTTCTTAATGGGTGAAGAGGTCAAAATTCAGAAGAAAACAAAGAGCTTAGAGCTTGCTGTAGTCGATATTCGCCCGCTTATAAAAAGTGTGCATGCGGTCTTTGACGGTGATTCTATACGTCTTTCTTGCGTTTTGTCTGCCGACCAGTCGCAATTTCTTAATCCGGAGTATCTTGTAAAAGCGCTTCGTGAAAAGGTTGGAGTATTGAAAAATCCCGACTTGACAAAGGAATACTATACTATAATGCGAGAGAAAGCATATACTTCGGATATGCAGGAGTTCAGATAATACTGTCAAAATTTATACTTGAAAGCCGTCCGAGATGCCGCAAAGCGTCTTCGAGGCGGCTTTTTATCGTTATTACGTCTACGTGCATTTCTGCTTCTGACGCACCTATAATGTCAGCGAAGCCTTCCTCGATATTCGTGAGGTCATCGTGGCTTACCGTGATGCTGATAAACTTTTCCGCTTTCTTGAATTCCTTGTGTACCTTTTTGAATTCTTCTTTCGCTTCTTTCAGATTTTTTGTGTCTATTTCCATAATCCTGTTTGCGAATTTTTCTGTGGTTTTGTCTATATAAATTGAATTTAGAACAACTGCCGCTAAAAGAAAAATCAAAACGGCGGTTGCGATTCTCACGGCTTTCATTCGGTCTTTTCCTTCCTTATTATATAGGTTTCTCCGTTGTCATCAGCAGTCATAAGAAAAACCTCGGAGCTCTTTGCTTTATGCTTCTTTAGCTGCTTTTGCAGCCACTCGTCGTTGTAACCGAGTCCCTTGAGCGCGCTTTCGTATATTTCCGAGTCTACTATTAGGGTGTGAGTGAAGCTTTTTGCATCGGGATTTTCAAAAAATGACAGCTTTCCGTTTGGCTCGAGAATTGCATAATAAACGTCGTCTATATTTCCGATACTCTGCATTCTCATTTCACACAATAGCTCGTTTACCGACATTCTGTTGTCGCAAAGAGCCTTTTGCTGAAGCTTTCCGCGGTAAATCAGAAATATCGGCTCACCTTCAATACGTCTCTTCAGCTTTTCGGATTTGTTCTTTACGGCTGAAATTATGATTTCGAGACATACTATTAAAGCCACCGGAAGCAAAGCGTTTAAAAGGGGAATGTCGGGGTCGGCTATTGGCAACGCCGCAACCTCCGAAACTACCAGGGTGGAAACCAATTCGTTAACCTCAAGCTCTCCTATCTGCCTTTTTCCCATAATTTTGAGGGCAACAGCGAGAAAAAAGTAAATAAGTACCGTTCTTATAAATATAGAAGCCATTGTCATTCCTCCTAATTTTCATTATGCGGAGAAAAAATAAAAAAATTCAATATTTTTTCATAAAGGGGTTGACAATCAAAAAAAATGGTGATATAATATAAAGGCTCTCGCTCCGAAAGGGCGGCAGCACTTGGTCATTGAAAATTGAACAACAAGAAATTCTTTTTTAAGCACTGAAAAGTGCAGAGGAATCTCGTTAAAACACATTGAGAAAGAATACTCAAAAAGTAAGAAGAAGCTAAGACAAAATAGCTCTAAATAAGGTATCAGCTCTGCCATCGGGTAGAGATAAGATATACAATTTTTTAGAGAGTTTGATCCTGGCTCAGGATTAACGCTGGCGGCGTGCATAACACATTCAAGTCGAACGAAACAGATTGCTTCGGTAATTTGTTTAGTGGCGGACGGGTGAGTAACGCGTGAGCAATCTA
>JAZLAO010000068.1:0-7506 GCA_045613205.1 Eubacteriales bacterium
GCGCTGTGGGCGCGCTCGAGAAGCGCCGTCTTTTCATCTGACGGCTTATAACGCTTGAAAACGTCGAAAAACTTTTTTTCGGCCGTCACCTTTATTTCACATCCTTCATTATTTTTATCTCACGGATAAGCTCGTCAACAAGCCTGTCCTCTTTAATCTTTCTGACTATCTCGCCCTTTTTGAAAAGAAGGCCCTCACCGATACCGCCCGCAATTCCGATGTCAGCGTCACGCGCTTCGCCGGGTCCGTTCACTGCACAGCCCATGAGCGCAACCTTTATGTTCATATCAAGAAGCCCCTCGGCTCCGGCGCGCTCCTCAAAATCCGAGAGCATATCTATAAGGGAAATCTTAGTTCTTCCGCAGGTCGGGCAGGATACTATATCCATGCCGCAAGAGTTGCCTATTTGCAGGGCGGAAAGAATTGATTTTGCCGCTGAAATTTCCTCTGTCGGATTGTCGGTAAGAGAAACTCTGACGGTGTCACCGATTCCCTCGGATAAAAGTGCGCCGATTCCTATACTGCTTTTAACTATCGCCTGGGTTCTTGCGCCTGCCTCGGTAACACCGAGATGTATGGGACAGTCTGTTTTTTTAGCAAGGAGCCTGTTTGCCTCGAGCATCGTCGGAACGTTTGATGCCTTGACCGAAATGGCAACGTCGTGAAAATCAAGCTCGTCAAGAATTTTAAGGTGTGAAAGCGCGCTTTCGACAAGCGCCTCGGCTACCGCTCCACCGTGCTTTTCAAGCACAGCCTTTTCGAGAGAGCCCGAGTTTACACCTATGCGAATAGGAATTTTCTTCTCACGGCAGGCATTGACCACTGCCTCGGTGCGTTCGCGGCTGCCTATATTTCCGGGATTTATTCTTATTTTATCAACCCCCGCATCTATTGCCGCAAGAGCTATTCTGTAATCAAAATGTATATCGGCAACCAAAGGGGTGGCAACCCCCTTTTCTTTTATATAAGATATAGTTTTCGCTGCATCGATATCCGGAATGGCGATGCGGACTATATCACAGCCAGCCGCACTGAGCTCCGCTGTCTGCTTATAGGTTGCCTCTTTGTCGTGCGTGTCGGTGTTTGTCATAGACTGAATGGATATAGGATAGCTTCCGCCTATTCCGACAGGTCCGATTTTAAAGCTTCTGCTTTTTCTTCTTATCTGATTATAGTCCATGACTTTCACCCTTTCTGATTAAAATATCAAGCTGAATACATCCTTTATCATTATGACAAAGGAGAGCGCCAGAAGCAGCGAGAGTCCCACTGCATTTATCATTCCCTCAACCTTCCTCGGCAATCTTTTTCTCGTTATCATTTCAACAAGCAAAGTTATAAGCCGTCCGCCGTCAAGCGCGGGGATTGGCAAAAGATTCATAAAACCGAGATTTATGCTGATGAGCGCTGCGATATTAAGAACCGACGCTGTACCATGCTTCGCGGCATCTCCGATAGCCGAGGAAATTCCCACGGGCCCCGATACCGCTTCAAAGGTATATCTTCCCGTGCAAAGATCGTATATTGATTCCCAGCACATACGGACGGTAAGAACGGATTTCTTAAACGCGTGCGACATAAGATTTCCGAAGCTGCGCTCCGCGGCAAAAACCTGGAAATCCATCATACCGAAGCTTTGACCCTCCTCGGTCATTCCCGGAAAAACGACGTCGGGTACAGTAATTTCCTTGCCGTCTCTTATGACGGTTATGTCAAGAGGCTTCGTACCCCGTCTCATTATTTCATAGGAAAGCTCATCGAGTATAGTTACCCTCTTGCCGTCGACCTTGGTTACTACGTCACCGACCTTGAGTCCGGAATCCTCCGATGTTATTTCGAAGCCGGTTTGCTCCTTCGTATAAAAATTCGCAATTGTCGTATCACCGACCGGAATAATACCGACGAGAATAGTTACTATCAAAAATCCTACGATAAGATTTACCGCAGCTCCCGCCGCAGTTATAATAAATCTCTGCCACGCGGGCTTTTTGTCAAAGGAGTTGGGGTCATCGGATTCGTCGTCCTCGCCCGCCATAGCTACGTATCCTCCTATTGGGAACATCGCAAGCGCATAGCGTATTCCGGTCTTTTTGGAGTCGTACCAAACGAGCTTCGGCCCCATTCCTATTGAAAATTCATTAATTTTTACCTTGAAGATTCGCGCGAAGATGTAATGCCCAAACTCGTGTATAAATATCAAAAATCCAAACACAAGAAGAGCTAAAACTATCGTGAGGAAGGTGCTCATTATATCTCCTTAATCATTTTCCTTGTAAGCTCTCTTGCCTCTTTGTCGGCAAGTATAATTTCGTCAAGCGAGGTGCAGTTTGCCATATTCAAGAGCCCCTCGAATACTCGCTCCACAACCTCGGATATTCCGAGGAAGGAAATTTTTTCCGAAAGGAACGCCTCGACGGCAACCTCATCTGCCGCGTTAAGCACAGCCGGCATAGCTCCGCCCATTTTCATTGCTCGCTTTGCGAGAGAAAGAAGCGGGAAAGCTTCGTAATCCGGCTCATAGAATGTCATTTTTGAAAGCTTAAATAAATCAAGCTCACAGCACACGCCCTCGCATCTGTCAGGATAATCGACCGCGTACTGAACGCAAGCGCGCATATCGGGTGCCGAAAACTCTCCTATAACGGTATTATCAATATATTCAACGGCAGAATGTAATATACTTTCTCTGTGAATCACCACCTCGACGTCTTCGGCCTTTACGTCAAAGAGATGAGCAGCTTCGATTATTTCAAAGCCCTTATTCATAAGAGTTGCGGAATCAACCGTTATCCTCTTGCCCATTTTCCAAGTCGGATGAGCTAAAGTATCAGCGAGGGTTACCGCAGAAAGCTCGGAACGGCTTTTATTAAAAAACGGGCCGCCGGAGGCGGTGAGAATTATCTTCTTCACCTCGGAATGCTTACCTGCAAGCATCGACTGAAATATTGCCGAATGCTCACTGTCTACGGGTAATATCTGAACATTTTTCTCCCTCGCACGAGCCATTACTATATCGCCCGCAACGACGAGGGATTCCTTATTTGCAAGAGCGAGTCTTTTGCCCGAATCAATTACCGCAAGAGTTGGCGCAAGTCCCGCTTTTCCTATAATTGAGTTTATTACGGTCTCGCTTTGTGAGAGTGAAATTCCCTCGCAAATGCCTGCTTCTCCGCACAAAACCTTGGTGTCGGTATCTGAAATGCGGATTTTAAGGTCGTAAGCGGCAGACTCGTCAGCCATCGCAACAAAGCTCGGAGAAAACTCCCGTACAAGCTCCTCCATTTTAGAAGAGTCCCTGTTTGCCGTCATAAAATCTACTTTATATCCGCGCTTTTTTGCGACGTCCGCAGCCTGCAAGCCGACCGAGCCCGTCGCACCGAGAATAGCTATGTTTTTCTTCATATTTTCTTCCTTGAAAGAGGGCTAGCTCAAATCAAAAATCCGAGCTAGCCGAACGTTTTATTTTACGCGAATGGCGGGAATATAAGGCAAATTGCCATCAAAAGAGTGGTTATCGAAAGAACAGAATCGAATCTGTCCATCACTCCGCCGTGTCCGGGGAAAATATTTCCGTAATCCTTAATTCCGTGCTCCCTCTTGATAAGCGAGGCAATCAGGTCGCCAACCTGTGATACTGCGGAAAGTACGAATCCGCAAACCGCAAGCACGATATAATTAGGCAGAAGAGCGGTAGCCTTCGAAACTATAAATCCGTATAGAACCGCAAGTCCCGTTGCACAAATTACACCGCCTATTGCCCCCTCGACAGTCTTCTTGGGGCTTACCTCGGGAATCAGCTTGTGACGGCCGAACAATCTTCCTGTGAAGTATGCAAACACGTCGCTTCCCCACGCACATATAAGCACAAGCACAAACGTCCAAAGACCTGTTTTTTCGTTCATATAACGCATAAAGCTTATCGACGTAAAGGAAAATATGACGTACGTGGCAATGCAGAATGCCTGCGAAACGGCAGAAAACGGAAGCGCCCCCTTCAGAAACACTGCTACGAAGAAGGTATATATAAGATACAGAAACAATCCTGCAACACAGACTAAGAGATAGCCGAATGTATGCTCTGCCGCAAGGAAATACGAAAGAAACGGAAATGCAAATGCCGCGACGTATGCGGGAACCGAAATCAAGTATTTTTTATGAAGTCCCACCGTTCTTAACATTTCATAAACCGCGATTAAAGAAAGAATAGCTACCGTCAGAGCAAATATAACGTACTTTGAAAAAATCAGAATAGGTATGCCTACTACCGCCATACCGAGGGCGGTCAAAAGCCTCGTTTTCATTTTTTATCCTCTTTGTCCAATCCGCCAAAGCGGCGTTTTCTTGAAAGGAATTCGTTTACACAATAAGCAATTTCTTTTTCACTGAAATCCGGCCAGAGAGTATCGAGAAATACGTATTCCGAATACGCGCTCTGCCAAAGCAAAAAATTCGATATTCTCTTGTCGCCTCCCGTCCTTATCACAAGGTCGGGGTCCGGACTTGCCGACGTATACATATAGCGTGATAAAATGTCTTCTGTAAGCTCGGTATATCCTGCTCTTACAGCCTCGTTTGCGGCGTGAACTATCTCGTCCCTTCCGCCGTAGTTAAGAGCTATATTGCAAACAAACTCTTTGTCCTTCGCCATGTTTTCGGCTTCAAGGCATTTCTCCCTGACCTCGTCCGAAAGCACCGAAAGGTCTCCTATAAATTTTACCGAAAAATTATTGTCGGTTTTTATTTTCTCTATAACCACCTCGTCTACATATTTATAGACGAGCTTCATTATAGTGTCAACCTCTTCCTTAGGTCTTTTCCAGTTTTCCGTCGAAAAGGCGTAAAAGGTCACGTAATGAATTCCAAGCTCCCTGAATTTTTCGAGAGCCGGTTGTATTCTTTTTGCGCCCTCAACGTGTCCAGCACTTCTCGGCATTCCGCGGCGTTTTGCCCATCTGCCGTTTCCGTCGGTTATAATAGCAACCGAATTAAGCCTGCCGTCGTTGACAAGGGTTTTCTTTTTATTTTTGAAAAACATTAAGGTCACCCTTAGATTTCCATAATTTCTTTAGTCTTTGACGCAGTAACCGAATCTATTTCCTTGATGAACTTATCGGTGAGGTCCTGGACGAGCTTATCCGACTGCTTTGCTTCGTCCTCGGTCATCTCCGAGTCCTTCTTCATAGCCTTTACCTTATCGTTTGCATCACGGCGGATATTGCGTATTGCAACCTTTGCATCCTCGCCCATTTTGGAAATCTGCTTTGAAAGTTCGCGTCTGCGCTCCTCAGTCATAGGAGGAAAAGACAGACGGATGCAAGCGCCGTCATTCTGCGGATGAATTCCGATATCCGAGGTGAGAATAGCCTTCTCAATTCCTTTCATAGCGGATTTATCCCAAGCGGTTATAGTAAGAGTGCGTGCATCGGTAACCTTTATCTCCGCGATAGAAGCGATGGGTGTGGGTGAGCCGTAATAATCAACCTCAACCTTTTTAAGAACGTCGGGATTTGCTCTGCCCGCGCGGATTGTAGAAAGGTTTTCCTTATAAGACGCAAGGCTCTTATTCATTTTCACTTCGTAATCTTTAGTATCGAGTTTCATGTTTTTTCTCCTTATGTAAGATGTTTTTATTCTGCTGTTACTATTGTTCCGACGGACTCACCGCGAAGCGCCTTCAGTATATCGGCAGGGTCTTTCAAGCCAAATACGTGAATCGGCATATTGTTCGACATGCAAAATGCCGTAGCAGTTGAATCTATCGCTTTGAGATTCATTGCAAGCACTTCTGATGCCTTGACAACCTCAAGCTTTTTGGCATCGGGATTTTTCCTTGGGTCGTCGGTGTATATGTAATCAACGTTTTTTGCCATAAACATAGCGTCAGCACCGATTTCTGCAGCCTTGACAGCTCCTGCAGTGTCGGTAGAAAGGAACGGTATTCCGAGTCCGCAGCCGAATATCACTATTTTGCCCTCGGAAAGATATTTTTTTGCGATGTCTGAGGAATAATCCTCGGCAAGAGGGGACATCGGAACGGAGGACATAACCACAGCATCGGCACCCGCTCTGAGCAGAGCATCCTTCATACATATAGAATTAATGACCGTCGCGAGCATTCCCATTCTGTCGGCTGCGACACGGTCCATATCGCCACCCTGGCGTCCGCGCCAGATGTTTCCCGCGCCTATGACGACAGCTATTTCAATACCCGTTTCCTTTGCGGTTTTTAGCGCCTCTGCAACGCTGTCCACGAAGTTAACGTCATAAATTTCGCCCGAGCCATTGGCAAGCGCCTCGCCCGATAGCTTTAAAAGTACACGCTTCATTTGAATACCCCACATAAATGTGTTTTTATATATTTTACCTCAAAATCGAAGATTTGTAAACAGTTTTCAGTAATTTTTTTGTTATATTTAAAAAATATATAGCTTTCTGCATAAAAGCCGATAAAAAGGTCGGCTTAAAAAGTCGACCTTTTGGTAATTTCAATTACTTTTTGAGGGCAATAGCTACCTTAGCCTTTGCTGCTATGTTAGCCGCGGTAAGTCCATACTCCTCAAGGAGAGTGGGAACCTTACCGGACTTACCGAACTTATCCTCAACGCCTACGCGAAGCACGGGTACGGGACAAGCCTCGCACACAGCCTCGGTTACCGCGGAGCCGAGAGCGCCTATGATATTGTGCTCCTCAGCGGTTACGATAGCGCCGGTCTCGGATGCCGCCTTCACAAGAATTTCAGTGTCTAGAGGCTTTATTGTGTGGATATTGATAACTCTTGCGTCAATTCCCTCAGCCTTAAGAGCTTCAGCCGCCTCAAGTGCAACGTGAACCATATATCCGGTTGCAACGATAGTTACGTCCTTACCGTCACGCATGGTTAAGCCCTTGCCCATCTCGAACTTGTATCCATCCATTTCAGCGGTAAGATTCGGAACTGCGAATCTGCCGAAACGAAGATAAACGGGACCATAGTAGTTTATCGCAGCCTCAACTGCCGCATAAGCCTCGTTAGCATCGGAGGGGTTGATGATAGTCATACCGGGAATAGTTCTCATAAGAGCTATATCCTCGTTACACTGGTGAGTTGCGCCGTCCTCACCTACGGTGATACCCGCGTGAGTTGCGCCGATCTTTACGTTGAGGTGGGGGTATCCGATAGAGTTTCTGATCTGCTCAAAAGCTCTGCCTGCCGCGAACATAGCGAAGGTGGAAGCGAAGGGAACGAGACCTGCCGCAGCCATACTTGCCGCTACTGTCATCATATTGCCCTCTGCGATACCGCAGTCAAAAAATCTTTCGGGGAATTTCTTCTTGAAAGTACCGGTCTTGGTTGCAGCCGCAAGGTCAGCGTCGAGAACGACGAAATCGTACTTCTCGCCGAGAGCCGCAAGCGCATTGCCGTAGGATTCTCTTGTTGCTATTTTCTGTGCCATTTTAACTTCCTCCTAATCAAAGACTTGCCTTGATCTCGGCAACTGCCTGCTCGTACTGCTCGTCGTTGGGAG
>JAZLAO010000069.1:0-4479 GCA_045613205.1 Eubacteriales bacterium
CGCTGATTGAAAACATCACGGTTGACAACGTTGTGATGAATGGAATATACTCGTACCCGATATGGATTGCCATTGACGAAAACGAGGGTATTCGCTGTAAGGCCATAAACAACATCTATTTTTCGAACATCCACGCTACAGCGCTTTATTATCCCTGCTTTAAGGGGAGGGAGCAAACGCCGCTCGGAGATATATATTTCTATAATTCCACGTTCATACTTAAGGATGAAATTGACGGGGAAGAGAGCCCCCGTGAAGAAAAAATACAGAAATATGCGGACAAGGTGCATTTCATAAATACCGTGTTTAATTAAATAACAAAGGCAACGTTCTTATCCAACGGAAAGATTGACGTTGCCTTTATTTTTATCGGTTGTGCGACGTGACGGTAAGTACTACCTTGCCGACGTTTTGCCCTTTGTAGAGAATATCGTGCGCCGCTTCCGCTTCTTCTATCGGAAGCACCTTATATATGGTGGGCTTAACCTCACCTGACTCGACCTTCGACCATACGTTTTCGACAAGCTCGGCAAGAATTTTAGCCTTCATTTCGGGTGTTCTTGAACGGAGGGTGCTGCCTATAATTCTTACGTTTCTTACGTAGATATTTTTAAGGTCTATCTCGGTTTTCGTGCCTGCGAGAGCCGCAATCATTATCCAGCGCGCACCGTGCTTCAGGTAGTGAATACACTTACCCATTATCTCACCGCCAAGGCAGTCGATTGCTACGTCAACCGGGTGGCCTGCTTCAAGCTCGCGCTTTAATACCTCGGCAATGTTTTCTTTTGAGGTGTTGACTACGACGTCGGCTCCGAGGTGGGTTATGCTCTTTGCAATCTCGTCGGAAAGGACGGTCGTGATAACTCTTGCACCGAATGCCTTTGCCATAGGAATAATAACGCTTGCAAGTCCGCTTGCACCGGCGTTCATAAGGAGGGTATCACCCGCTTTGAGTCCGCCCTCTATAAAGAGGTTAAGATATGCGGTTGCAAATGCCTCGGGTATTGCCGCAGCCTCGATTACCGAGCAGTTTTTCGGTATGGGCATAAGCATATCGTATTTTACGTTTGCATATTCGGCATAACCGCCGCCGCCGAGAAGCGCGCAAACCTTGTCGCCTATTTTGTAATTTGACTTTTTCTTTGCGCCCTCAGCCATTTCTACTATCGTTCCCGCGATTTCAAGTCCCATCCATTCGGGGCAGCCGGCAGGGGGCGGATAGTCACCCTCTCTTTGCATAAGGTCGGCGCGGTTGAGTGCCGCAGCCTCGATTTTTATAAGGCAATCGTCCTCGCTAAGTATTGGGTCGGGAACGTTATCGTATCTTAAGCTTCTGTCGTCGTTTACAAGTATTGCTTTCATTTTTATATCCTTCCTATTAAATTTTATGAGATTAAATGCCGCAGCATTTCAAAATAAGCTTATAAAGCGCAAGCTCGTAGTCGAGCGTGTAGGGATTTGAAATCTCGCCACGCACGATTTTTGCAAAGGTGAGCATCATATCGGTGTATCTGTCGAACTTGCTTTCCTCGGTTATTCCGCTGTCCGTCCATTTGGTTTCGGTGTACTCGGTGCGTCTTGTGGTTACGTTAGTGCCGCCCACGTTCATTTCAAACGGCTTGAGCTCCACGGTTTTTTTCGAGCCCGTGACGGTGAGCTGACGACGTGCGTATCCGCCTACCTCAGCGGCATCGGATTTGATTATCGAGCAGCCGTTTTTATATTCAAATACCGCAAGGGCAAAATCTTCGCTCGAAACACCCTCGTTGCCCGTGCTTTTATTTAAAACCTTGATGCTTTCGGGCTCGCCTTGAATTCTGTAAACGAGGTCAATCAGATGGCAACCGAGGTAAAACATCATTCCGCCCTTGAAGGTTGAAAGCCACTCTCTCGCATCCGCTGCAAGTATGCAGTCCATCTGCGCTTCAATACTGTGGACCTCGCCAAACTCACCGCTCTCAATATCGAGGAGAATTTTCTTGACGTACGGATTATAGCGGTACATATACCCCGTGTGAAATGTTTTTCCGCCCTTTCTGACAGCGCCTATCATCTCTTCAAATTCGCGAAGGTCCTGCGAGCCCGGCTTTTCCATATGGATATGCTTTCCGTGCTCTGCGGCAAGGCGCGCGTATTTCGTCAGGTGAATTTCGTCGGTTTCAACGGTTACGGCTTCGATGCTTTCGTCATTCAGTATTTCTTCAAGCGAAAGCTCGGGAAAACCCTCAAAGCAACTGAGCTTATCCGCGGATTCCTCCCTCTCATTTTCGACTATCGCGTATCCGGCAATATCAAAAACGTCGGGATTCTCTTTTAACGTTTTGAATATCTGACTTCCGTGACTGTGCTTGTTGATTCCTATTTGTGCAATCCTTATTTTTCTCATTCCATATCACTCCAATCAAACTGTAAAATCGGGAACGAGGGCTCTTCTATGAGCCTCTTATATACTTCCTTGTGTTCTTTCGGTGAACGTACCTCTTCAATAATAGAGTCGAAATCAAGCCTTCCGGTTTCCAAAAGCTTTATTATTGCAAGAGCCTCGTCACGCTCGGTCCACCAGCCCCCGTGTGACTCATTTTTCGGTCTTGCGTGGGTGTGAGCTCCAATAAGCGTGATTCCCGGGCCGTGCACCTTTCTGTAATAATCTATTGAAAAGTCGGAGCTTCTCGTGCAACCGAGCAGGGCAACTCTGCCAAACCTTCGCATACAGTCGAGCGCACCGTCAAGCCCCTTGCCTTTTCCCGTGACCTCTATTGCCACAGCGACACCGCCCTCCGTTAATTCCTTTGCCCGTTTTGCAAAATCGGGGTCGAACGGGTCGAGCGCATAGTCTGCGCCAAGCTTCAAGGCGAGCTCGCGCTTTTCTTTAACGGGGTCGGTTGCGATTATGGGAGATGCACCTGCGGCGCGCAGAAGCGTTATCGCGATAAGTCCGAGTATGCCAAGTCCCATAACCATAGCCGATTCGCCAAACTCTAGTCGGCATTTTCTTATTGCCGCGGCAGGAAATGTTGCAATATGAACGAGCGCGCCCGCACCGAAGCTGACACCGTCGGGCAGCTTATATACGAGTTCTTCATTGCAAACACAAAACTCGGTATGCGTGGTCCAGGACATAGCAACTCTGTCACCGGGCTTGAGTGAAGTAACACCCTCTCCGACCTCTTCCACAATTCCGGAGGTGCTGTATCCTCCCGTGCGCCTTGGAAATTTTGCAACGGTGTCGTAACTGTTAATGCTTACAGTGGGATTGCCCGATATCAATGCGCGCTCGGTACCCGCGCTTACGCTTGAACGAATTACTCTGACAAGCACCTGACCGCATGATAGTGTCGGCATCTCGCGGGAGAGAAGCTCGGATACTCCCGGTGCTGTAAACTCAATTGATTTGTTTGACATAAGATTTGACCTCAAAGTCTTTTTTAAAAATTATACACCCTTGACAGAATATCGACAATATGCTATACTGTATAAAACATATACTATTCTACAAGATTTTTGGGGTTTATAGTATGAATGATATATTTTTCTCTAAGGAATTTTCTTTTAACAGTTTTTCCTTCCGCGCCTGTCATCATTCGGATAATACGAAGGGAATCGAGCTGCACTATTTTGCCGTTTTGAAGCGCGGGTCGGTTAGGATAGTAACCAGCGAGCACGAGGAGTATTTCTTCCAAGAAGGCGACGTTTTTTATCTTCCGCGAGGCTGCCGTTACCGTTCGCATTGGCGCGGTGTATCCGAGAGCAACAACTGTGTGGAGTGGGATTCTCTGGGATTTAAGACCTTTCCCGACCCGGAAAATAAGACTTATAAGATTCAAAAGCTTTCGGTTTCGCAAAAGCAGGCGGAGTACCTTGACGAAATATGCACGGATATGACGGTGTCACCGAAAAACGTAGGCTATTTGTATCTCTTTCTTGACGAGGCCGTTAAGAATATGACAGCTGTTCCGCAGGACGCAAAAACTCTCATCGTTGAGAGAGCAAGGAAGTATATTGACGAGAACGAAGAGCTTCACGTCTCGGAGCTTGCGAAGTATTGCAACATGAGCGAATCGGGACTTTATAAGTTTTTCAGAGATAATCTTAACACTACACCGATAGGCTTCAAAAATCAAATAAAGGTAAGGCGCGCTATTGATATGCTCAAGTATACCTCTGCCTCGGTGGAAGAGATAAGCACGGCGCTAGGTTTTTCAAACGCCGCGTATTTCAGAAAAATATTTAAAATCCACACGGGTAGGACGCCCCTTAAAATCCGTAAGGAAACAAAGCACATATAAATAAAAATTGCCGAAATGCATGCTAACCGTTTTGGGAAAGCTGCGCTTCGGCAATTTTATTCAGAGCTCCTCGACCTGACAGTCGCGGCATATCAGAGCGTTAAGACCGCGGGATTTTATGAGGGCTTCAGCGGCATTTCTGTCATTAAGAATTTCTCTGCCGTGGTGGTTGAACATCAGCTTTTTTACGTTC
>JAZLAO010000070.1:0-13237 GCA_045613205.1 Eubacteriales bacterium
AAATTGTAAAGTTTCTTTTATTTATATTTTAAGATTTATATATTAAGACTTTACAAAAGCGAAATAATGTGGTAAAATAGCAGAGGAGATTTTTGGAGGCAGTTATGCGACTTGATAAATTCATATCCGAGTGCGGTATCGCATCGCGCAAGGAAACGGCAGTTGCCGCAAAGAAGGGGCTCCTGCTCGTAAACGGAGTACCCGTAAAGGATGCGTCAAAGCATATAAATCCCGACACCGAGCGTGTTACTTTTATGGGCCGAGAGATAGAATACCGCCGCTTCACCTACGTTATGCTCAACAAGCCCGAGGGGTACGTGAGCGCAACCGAGGATTCAAGGCTGCCCGTGGTTACGGAGCTGTTGCCCGAGGAGCTAAGGCGGCGTGAGCTTTTTCCTGTCGGACGGCTTGACAGAGATACTGTCGGGCTTATGATACTTACGAATAACGGACCCTTAGCGCACACCCTTCTCTCACCGAAGCGTCACGTAGAAAAGGAGTACCGTTTCGAATGTGCCGAGCCTCTGCCCGAGGGGGTTGAGGCAAAATTTTCGGAGGGCGTCACTCTTGCCGACGGATACGAGTGCAAGAGCGCAGGGCTCTCGCTTGACGAGTCGCGCAAATCGGGTATAATAACTCTGACCGAGGGAAAATATCATCAGATAAAGCGCATGATAGCCTCTTTTTCGAATAAGGTAACCTATCTTGAACGAATAAGCTTCGGCGGTATACCGCTTGACGCCACCCTTTCTCGCGGTGAGTGGAGATATCTTACCGACGCGGAAGCCGAAGCACTTGAAAATAAAGCAAAATAATTTTAGTTTTGGAGATAAAAATGGACATCGTAAAGACACTAGCCACAGAATTTAACATCAAAGAGGAGCAGGTTGAGAAGACTATCGAGCTTATCGACGAGGGCAATACAATCCCTTTTATTTCGAGATACCGTAAGGAAGTTACGGGAAGCCTTGACGACTCTGTTCTTCGTGACCTTAATGACAGACTTCAGTATTTAAGAAAGCTCGACGAGCGCCGCGCTGAAATATCCTCGCTTATCGAAGCGCAGGAAAAGCTCACGCCCGAAATTACCTTTGCGCTTAACAATGCAAAGACTCTCGTGGAGCTTGAGGATATATATCTTCCCTACAAGCCGAAGAGAAAGACTCGCGCATCGGTTGCAAGAGCGAAGGGACGTGAGCCTCTCGCAAACTGCATTCTCGAGCAGCGCGACGTATACGACGTAGCTATTGACGAATATGCAAAGGAATTCATATCCGAGGAGGAGGGCAAGGAAGTACCCGATGCCGCTGCCGCATTGCAGGGAGCGTCCGACATCATTGCCGAGGATATCTCGAACAATGCCGAGATAAGAAAGCTTCTCCGTCAGTTCACTATGAGCTACGGCTCTATGACCACCAAGGGAACTACCGAGGAGACCTCGGTTTATGAAAATTATTACGATTTCTCCGAGCCTATTAAGAAGCTTAAGGGCCACAGAGTCCTCGCTATCAACCGCGGTGAAAAGGAGGATTTTCTTAAGGTTTCGGTAACTCTTCCCGAGGAGGACGGCATAGCTCAGCTTGTATCAAAGGTTGTAACCAACAAGCAGTCGCCAGCGCTTCCTTACCTCATGGAAACGATAAAGGACGCCTACGACAGACTTCTTTTCCCCGCTATCGAGAGGGAAGTCAGAACTACTCTTTTTGACGACGCGTCCGAGGGTGCTATAAAGGTATTCTCCGAAAACTTAAGAAACCTTCTTCTCGTATCTCCCATCAAGGGTAAAACCGTTCTCGGCTACGACCCCGGCTACGGTCACGGCTGTAAGCTCGCGGTTGTTGACAAGACGGGTAAGGTGCTTGACACCGCTGTAATCTATCCCTTCCGTTCAAAAGACAGAGTCAATGAGGACGACCTTGAAAAATCCAAGGCTATAGTTTTAAGACTCGTTAAGAGAAACAACGTAGATATTATATCAATAGGAAACGGAACTGCATCGCGCGAGTCCGAAAAGTTTATTGCCGAGCGCGTTATCCGCGACCCCGAGTGCCCGAAGGGCGTTAAGTATACGATAGTTTCCGAGGCGGGAGCTTCGGTATATTCGGCTTCAAAGCTTGCAACCGAGGAATTTCCGGACTTTGACGTAATGCAGAGAAGCGCTATCTCTATTGCAAGACGTCTTCAGGACCCCCTTGCCGAGCTTGTTAAAATCGAGCCCAAGGCGATAGGCGTCGGACAGTATCAGCACGATATGAAGCAGGCAAGACTTACCGAGGCTCTCGGCGGAGTCGTTGAGGACTGTGTTAACGGTGTCGGAGTTGATATCAATACCGCTTCATTTTCGCTTCTTTCCTACGTTTCGGGCATCAATCTCACAGCGGCAAAGAATATAGTCGCTTACAGAGAGGAATACGGTGAATTCAAATCCAGAAAGCAGATACTTAAAGTTCCGAAAATCGGTGAGAAGGCGTTTACTCAGTGCGCGGGATTTTTGCGTATTCCCGGTGCTGCCGAGGTGTTTGACTCTACCGGAGTTCACCCCGAATCCTATGCTATTGCAGAGGACCTTCTTAAGCGTTTCGGCTTCACAACCGAGGACGTAAGAAACAACAATCTCGCCCTTCTTAAATTCAAGGTTTCCCAGTACGGACTTGAAAAGCTTGCGGGTGAGCTTGGCTGCGGCGCGCCTACTCTTGAGGATATAATAGGTGAGCTTGAAAAGCCCGGACGTGACATTCGCGACGATGCTCCCGCGCCCATACTTTCGACCGACGTGCTTGATATAAACGACCTTAAGCCCGATATGCAGCTTAACGGAACTGTAAGAAACGTAGTTGACTTCGGCTGCTTCGTTGATATCGGTGTTCACCACGACGGACTTCTTCACATCTCCGAGATGAGTGACAGATATATCAAGCACCCCTCAGAGCTCTTCAAGACAGGTGACGTAATAGAGGTAAGAATAAAGGACGTTGACGTAGTTAAGCACAGAATTTCTCTCACCCGCAAGGGAATGGGTAAAAACTAAGCATGTTCGGGTACGTTAAGCCGGTTGTGACGGAGCTTCTCGTCAAGGACCACGAGTTTTATAAGGCTACCTATTGCGGCATCTGCCGCGCTATGAAAAAGCACACGGGTACCTTCTCGAATTTCACCCTGTCGTATGACAGCGTCTTACTTGCCCTTGTGAGAATGCTCTACGTTTCCGACAGCGAAATCTCGGCAAAGATGCGCCGATGTGCCGCGCATCCGTTAAAGCGGCGCCCGATGCTCGATATAAATTCCGCAACCGAATACACAGCGCGGGCATTCGCCCTGTTTGCCTATCACAAGGCACTTGACGACATATCCGACGAGGGATTGGCAAAAAGGCTTCTTATAGGCTCGGCAAAGCCTATACTCTCCAGAGCGGCAAAGCGCGCGAAAATACCCGACGTTGCCGAGGTGATAGCCGAAAAGCTTGCCGAAATAAATAAGCTTGAAGCCGCAGGCACACCGAGCGTTGACGGACCCGCCCACCTTTTCGGTGAGCTGCTCGGAGAGGTTTTTGCGAACGGACTTTCCGAGAGGGATGCCGTCGTCTGCCGCGAGTTCGGATACGGACTCGGCAGGTTTATATACGCTGCCGATGCCGCGGAGGACTATGAGGAAGACAGAAAAACAGGAAAATACAACCCTTACGTTCTTCTTTACGGCGGAGAGCCCCTGACTTTCCAAAACAAGCAGTCTATAAAATGCGCGCTCATTCTTGAGTGTAAGAGAATGGAATCTGCCGTTAATCTTATGGAGTTCGGAAACCGTTATACCATTGAAAACATAGTCAAAAATATAATCTACCTCGGACTGACAAAACGCATTGAGTTTTTAGATAAATAATACTCGAAAGACGGGAGTGTAAAAATGAAAGACCCATATTCAATACTCGGCGTTTCGAAAAACGCCACCGACGAGGAAATAAAATCTGCATACCGTGAGCTTGCAAGGAAATATCACCCGGATAATTACGACGATACGAATCCCTTGAAAGAGCTTGCAGAAGAGAAAATGCAGGAAATAAACGCAGCGTACGACGAGATACAGAAGATGCGTTCCTCCTCGGGCAATAAATCCGGCAATGAAGGTAATTACTACACGGGCTCGACCTCAGGAGTTTACGCAGATATAAGAAGAAAGATAAACAACCGTCGCTTTTCTGACGCTGAGCGCGACCTTTTCGGTATTCCCGACAGCGCGAGAACTTCGGAATGGCACTATCTTCTCAGCATAGTTTTGATGAGCAAAAACCGTGTCAACGATGCTATGCGCGAGCTTGAGATTGCCTGCAATATGGACCCCTCGAACGTCGAGTACCAGAAGGCAAAGGAGATGTTCAACAATACCGCGAGCGGTTACGGAAGCACCTACTACGGCGGCTACGGCAGCGCGGGTCCGCGTCAGCGGTCGAGCACCGACGATGCTTGCGATTGCTGCGCAAATCTCATTTGTATGGACTGTCTTTGTGAATGCCTCGGCGGTGACCTTATCCGCTGCATATGAGAAAAACAAAAAAAATCACCCTATCCGCGATGGTAGTCGCGCTCGGAACGGTGTTTATGGTTCTCGGCGGATTTATCGAGGTGCTTGACCTCTCTGCCTCGGCTATAGCATCGGTGCTGGTTGCATTTGTGTATATAGAAATAGGCTCGCCTTACACCTGGCTTGTGTGGATAGGTACTTCTTTTGCGACATTTATTTGCTTTTCGGGCAGTGTTTTATGGCTTGAATATCTTCTCGTTTTCGGAATATATCCGATTTTGAAGGCATATATCGAGCGGCTGCCGCGGAAATTTTGGATTTTTCTTAAGCTTTTGTTTATAAACATTGTACTCTGGCTGATATTTTTGGGCTTTGAATTTATTTTCAAAACCTCGGTGTTTATAGTGGATAAGCTCTGGATGAAAATAGGAATTTACGCGCTTATGAACGTCGCTTTTATCGCCTACGACTTGTTTATCACAGTCATGGTCAGGTTTTATCTTGCAAGGCTGAGACCGAGATTTAAGCACCTCTTAAAATGAAATTTACGGGAAATATATAAAAAAGAAAATTTACGGAAAAGATATGACAAAAGTTGGATTTATATCTCTCGGATGTTCAAAGAATCTCGTTGACACCGAGGTAATGCTTAGAAAGCTTCACGACGCGGGATTTGAGATAACACCCGATGAGACCGAGGCTGAAATAATAATAATCAATACCTGCGGCTTTATCGAAAGCGCAAAGCAGGAATCAATCGACAATATTCTGGATGCTGAAAAGCTTAAGGAATGGGGAAAATGCAAGCATATAATCGCCACGGGGTGCCTCGTCGAGCGTTATTGCGAGGAGGTTATGCGCGAGATGCCCGAGATTGACGCGCTTGTCGGTGTCGGAAGTCTTGACGATATTGCCGAGGCTTGCACGGCTGTTATGAGGGGCGAAAAATACACCTCGTTCAAGGATAAAAATACATCAAAGCTTGGCGGTGACCGCATACTTACGACAGCGGACCACACCGCATATCTGAAAATTGCCGAGGGGTGCGACAACAAGTGCACCTATTGCGCGATACCTCTTATAAGAGGAAGGTTCAGAAGCCGCACAATTGAGGATATAGTAGCCGAGGCGCGCGACCTTGAAGCGCTCGGAGTAAAGGAGCTTAACCTTATAGCTCAGGATACCTCGAGGTACGGCCTTGATATCTATGGAGAATACAGCCTTGCAAGGCTTGTCCGCGCGATATGCGAGGCAACCGCGATTCCGTGGATAAGACTCCTTTACTGCTACCCCGACAAGATAACCGACGAGCTTATAGCCGAGCTTCGCGATAACCCGAGACTCGTCAAGTATATGGATATACCTATTCAGCATATATCCGACCCCGTGCTTACAAGAATGAATCGACACGGGGGTAAGGCTCTCATATGCGAGGTCGTCAAAAAACTGCGCGAGCAGGTGCCCGGTATAGTTCTCAGAACTACCGCTATGGTCGGCTTCCCCGGTGAGAGCGAGGAGAACTTCACCGAGCTTTGCGAGTTTATTAAGGAAGCAAAATTCGACAGATTCGGTGCTTTCACCTTCTCGGAGGAGGAGGGAACTGCCGCGGCTCTGCTTGATTCTAAAGTGGACGGTCAGACAAAGCAGGACAGATACGATATACTTATGCAAACCCAGCTTACCGTTACCGAGGAGCAGAATGCCAAAAAAGTCGGTGAGGTGTATACGGTTTTGTGCGACGGATTTGACACGGTTGCCGAGATATACTACGGCCGCTCCTATGCCGATGCGCCCGACGTTGACGGCAGAGTCTACTTCACCTCGAAAGCTAAGGTGGAGGCCGGTGAGTTCGTCACAGTAAAAATCACCGAGGCACTCGACTACGACCTTGTAGGCGAGAGAGTTGAAAATTGAGAGTTGAAAATTGAAAGCTGAAAGTTAATATAAAGGAAGAGATGAAAATGAAAAAATCTTCGATGAACGTTCCAAACACCCTCTCGCTTATAAGAGTTTTGCTTGTTCCCGTATTCGTGGCAACGCTTCTCTTTATGCGAAATATCGAGATATGGGGTTTCGTAGTTCCCGCGATAGTCTACGCCTTGACAGCCCTCACCGATATGCTCGACGGAAAAATTGCAAGAAAGTATAATCTGATTACCGATTTCGGTAAATTCATAGACCCCCTTGCCGATAAATTTATGGTGCTTTCCTCTATGATATCGATTCTCGTGTGGATGATTCTGCGCGGAAATATTACTCTCGCGTTGGTGTTCGTGTGGGTTGTTCTCATTATCCTGCTCCGCGAGCTCGGTGTTACCAGCCTTCGCCTTGTAGTAGCAGGTCAGAGCGGTATCGTGGTAGCGGCAAGTATCTTCGGCAAAATCAAAACGGTGTCCCAGATGGTCGGCACAGTAGTTCTCATACTAGAGCCTATGATTCCGTATTTCTCCGAAAATCATATACTCTCCTACGTCGTTATGGCTATTATTGCGTTTACGACTCTCTTCTCGGGAATAGATTACCTCAGAGCCTATCTCCCGCATATAGATTCGAATAAATAAACTTGCAATAATAAAAAGAACCGATTCAGTGCGCTTTTTCGATAGCATACACCGAGTCGGTTCTCTTTTTTTGAAAAATCCGGCTTCATTATTTGCCGTATTCTTTGTACCCCTTCATTACGCAATCTCTGCAAAGGGGCAGGGAAATGTCATCGGGAACAGGACCTTTACACACAAAACAGATGTGAGAAGAAGCTTTAACTGTAACTCCGTCGCCGCCGTCAATGAATTCTATATCAACGCCTTCAAAAAGGCCATACTTCTTTCGTAATTCCTTGGGAATTACAATTCTTCCAAGGTCATCTACCTTACGCATAATTCCACCAACCCCTCCATAAAAACAAAAAGTGCGACAACCGAAGTCATCGCACCGAAAAACGCCAACTCCAATTGTTGCTACACAAAAACAAACGAAATGGATATTTCACCACAACAGCCTGCGGAATCAGCATTTTTGCCAAACCAAAAGATTGCTGTGATAAAACCGCAAAGAACCCCCTATAAAAACAGGGCGTTTATCCAAATCGCTTATTCATTTTTGTGTAGCAAATCAATTATATCATACCTTGAATTGTTTGTAAATAGAAATATTGAAAAATATTTCCGTGAGGTCTGTTTGTTTAAAAGGTTGATTTTGTTAAAATTTCAGCAAAATATACTTTTTCGTAACATTTTACTCCCGCTTGTATGCTATAATAAAAGAAAAATGTAAAACGGAGTAAGAAAAATGAGCCACATCTCAAAGCATAAACTGAAAATAATAATAGTTTTCGCAACCCTTTTTCTGACGGTTGTAATACTCCTTTTGCTTATATTTTTTCACGGCAAAAAGACGTATACAGTCACCTTTGAGCTTGACGGGGGAACTCTTATCAGCGGTTCTCTTGTGCAGAGTGTAACGAGAGGTCAGAATGCAACACCTCCCACCGTAACCAAGGACGGCTGTTACTTTCTCTCCTGGAGCGCGCCGTATCGGCAGATAACCCACGACGTCACAATCGAGGCAATATGGGAGTATGAAACCACACCTGGAATTATATATTCTGAGAGTGAAAACAGTAATTTTACCGAAATTTCGGGAGCGTATAAATACATAAACGGTGAGGTTTATATCGGTGCTTATCACGGTGAAAAAAAGCTTCTCGGCATAAAGCGGGGTGCTTTTTCGGGTTGTGTCGATATAACTTGCGTGTATCTGCTTGACGGACTTATCACTATTGAGGAGGAAGCTTTTTTAGGATGCACGGGTCTTGCTGAAATCGCCATTCCCGAAACGGTTACGCGAATAGGAGATAACGCATTTTCGGGGTGTGAAAAGCTTGAGAAGCTCGTTCTGAACGAGGGGCTTCTTGAAATCGGCGCGGGCGCTTTTGCGAACTGCGTTTCGCTCAAAGAGGTTGTTATTCCTGCCAGCGTTACCCAAATAGACGAAACGGCTTTTGAGGGGTGCGAGGATATAGTTATAAAATACGCTGAAGCTGCCGAAGAGGACGGCTCACTTACAGATTGATTTTAAGATAGGAGTATGCCCTATGAATATGATGCTGATGCTCGGAATCATAGCTCTCGTGTTTTTTGTAGCTATGTTTCTGCTGAGCTTTTACAGGGACAAGCTTGGGCACGAGATTATTAATAGGCTTTTTATAGCTGTAAACACCGTTTTTCTTTTCGCTTGGACGTATGCGGGATATGAGCTCGGTTGGCTGGATGACGGATTTATGACTCTTGAAAATGTCAGCCCTTATATCGCAACCTTGATTTCCGCCTCTGTATTTCTTAACGAAAAGGTTAAATCCTACGTTCATGCGGGTATAGCTTTTTTAAGCTTCGGAATGTTTCTTGCAATGTTCATAAGCCCCGAGCACGAGTATCTCTTTAATTTTAGACACGAGGTGCGCTTTATTCACGTAACCGAGGCGGCGTGTCACCTTATTATGTCGCTTTACGGCTTTTATCTGATACTTTCGGGCAGGGTAAAGCTGACATTGAAAAACTATTCAAAGTCGGTAATATTCATGTTTTCGTCGGTGCTTTACGGAGTCTTTCTCAACTGGTGCTTTCACCTCGGAAACTTCGGAATGAACATGTACGGCGGATACTCTATCTATTTTATCGATATATTTAACAGTTTTCCCGCGACCTTTGCTGCTTACCTTTTCGGAATATTGCTTGTGCTTACGCTTGGATTCCTCGTTGGCATCGGGCTTGACCGACTTACAAAAACAAAGACAACCGAATAAAGAGAAGAGCGAATACAGTGTAATGCGTAATAATGCGCACCGTGTTCGCTCTTGCCTATCTTTAAATTGTTTTTAAATTGATTGATTTGAGAGCCGCTGATTCTGCATTGATTTTATCACCGATGCTATTTCATTTATCAGCGCATCGACGGGAAGCGACTTGCCGTCTCTGAACCAATTCAGAATTGCGGTTGCAACCGCACCCGTCATCATCGATGCAACGGTTTCAACCGAAGCGGGAAGCGTCATACCGTCGGCAACGCTCCTTGAGAGTCTGTCGCAGGTGTCCTCGTAATTTTTTTCCTTAATTATCTCAACGAGCAGAAGGAAAACCTCGCTTTCCATTACGTTTTTAACCATACTCTCGTTTTCAAGAAGAAAATTAACTATCGCGCGCAGATATTCGACGTAATAATCTGCTGTTGCGTCGGGCTTTATCGACTTCGGGAGCTTTGAATCAAAGGAATCACGAAGCGAGCCGACAAGGTATTTTAAAAAGGCATACTTGTCCTCAAAATGCTTGTAGAAGGTGGCGCGCTTTACGTCGGCCTTCTCGCATATTTCCTGAACAGTTATATTTTCAAAGCTTCGCTCAGAGAGTAATTCCTTGAAGCTTGAAAGGAGCTTGTTTTTAGTTTTTATTACTCGCGCGTCTTCCTTGTAAGTCATCTTTAAACAGTACCCCGAAGAAAAATAATACAACAATTATAACCCATCGCTTGAAAAAAGTCAATAATTTTAGAGAAGGTTTAACCAAGTTTTAACCAAGATTCAATTTGACAAAAAATTAACGATAAATTGTTGACTATTTAAAAGATTTGTGGTAACATATAGAAGTAATATATTTTATCAAAAAAGGAGAACAAAATGGCAACCTACAACAAGAAGAATATCGAAGACGTTGAAGTAGCCGGCAAAACCGTACTTGTCCGCTGCGATTTTAACGTTCCTATGAAGGACGGAGTTATAACCTCCGACAAGAGAATCGTAGAGGCTCTTCCTACGGTTAAGTATCTTATGGATAAAGGCGCAAAGGTTATTCTTTGCTCTCACATGGGCAAGCCCCACAATATCTTTACCGAGGGCTTCGGTCTTACTAAGAAAGAGAAGAAGGCAGTTGAGGCTCTTCCCGAAGCTGAAAGAGAAGCAGCAAAGGCTGAATATCTTGCAAAGGCAGCAAAATCCGACAAGAAAAAGCTCACCCTTAAGCCCGTATGCGACAGAATCAACGAGCTTCTCGGAGAGAACAAGGTTATCTTCGCTGAGGATATCATAGGCGAGGATGCAAAGGCTAAGGTTGCGGCTCTCAAGGCAGGCGAGGCAGTTCTCCTTGAGAATACCAGATTTGACGCGCGCGAGGAAAAGAACGGCGCGGACTTCGCAAAGGCTCTTGCTTCCTACGCTGATATATTCGTAAACGATGCATTCGGCGCAGCTCACAGAGCTCACGCATCAACGGCAGGCGTTGCGGACTACATTCCCGCAGTTTGCGGCTACCTTATTGAGAAGGAAATTTCCGTAATGGGCAAGGCGCTTTCCAACCCCGAGCGTCCTTTCGTTGCTATCCACGGCGGCGCTAAGGTTGCGGATAAGCTCAACGTTATTGACAACCTTCTTACCAAGGTTGACACCCTTATCATCGGCGGCGGTATGGCTTATACATTTGCAGCTGCAAAGGGATACTGCGTCGGTAACTCTCTTCTTGACGAAACCAAGCTTGACTACTGCCGTGAAATGATGGCAAAGGCAGAGAAGAACGGCGTTAACCTTCTTCTTCCTATCGACACCGCAATCGCAAAGGATTTCCCGAACCCCATCGATGCTGAAATCGCAGTTGACTACGTTGACATAGATAAGATTCCCGCTGATATGCAGGGACTTGACATCGGTCCTAAGACTGCAAAGCTCTTCGCTGATGCAGTTCTCGCGGCAAAGACTGTCGTTTGGAACGGACCTATGGGCGTATTTGAAAACCCCACTCTCGCAAAGGGTACAATAGCAGTGGCAGAGGCTCTTGCAAACAGCTCCGCAACGACTATCGTTGGCGGCGGTGACTCCGCAGCAGCTTGCGAGCAGCTCGGCTTCGCTCCCAAGATTACTCACATTTCGACAGGCGGCGGCGCATCTCTCGAGTTCCTTGAGGGTAAGGATCTCCCCGGCGTATCCTGCCTCCTCGACAAATAATTTTTGCGCATATTCTCCGTTTTTTTGCAATGCTCGGCGTAGGTTTCTACGCCTTCGGCAAAAAGAACGAATAATCTGCATCAAAAATTAAATTGTCAAGGCTTCGTGCTTGAGTTGAAAAACTCAAAATTTGCCTCGAAATTGGGTTGCAGTATTTCGGCAAAAAGAACGAATAATCTGCATCAAAAATTAAAATGTCAAGGCTTGATTTTGAAATTTGACGGCAATTTTTCGCCTCCTTTGTGTAAAGGGAGGTGGCACGCGATAGCGTGACGGAGGGATTGTCCACACAATAAAAATTGGGGTGGCACAGAGTGACACCCCGAAAAAATGAAAAGATTAAAAGGAACATAACTATGAGAAGAACAGTAATCGCGGGCAACTGGAAGATGAATATGACTCCCACGCAGACGAAGGCTTTCATCACCGAGCTTGCTCCCATGGTTAAGGGACTTGATAAGTGCGACATCGTGCTTTGCGTTCCCGCAATAGACATTCCTGCGGCTGTTGAGGCAGCGAAGGGAACAAATATTAAAATCGGTGCTGAAAACGTGCATTTCAAGGAGTCCGGAGCTTATACCGGTGAAATTTCCGCAGAGATGCTCGTTGAGGCAGGCGCTCAGTACGTCGTTATCGGTCACTCCGAGCGCCGTCAGTATTTCGGCGAAACCGACAAGACCGTAAACCTCCGCACCAAAGCGGCTCTTGCCCAAGGTCTTAAGACAATCGTGTGCGTTGGCGAAAGCCTTGAGGAAAGAGAGCTCGGCTATACCGAAACTCTCCTTAAATATCAGACTAAAATGGCTCTTACCGGTGTTACGGCTGACCAGCTTAAAAACGTCATCGTAGCATACGAGCCCGTTTGGGCTATCGGTACGGGCGTTACCGCAACCGCGGAGCAGGCTGACGAGGGTAACGGCTTCGTTCGCGCCGCAATCGCAGAGGCATACGGCAAGGACGTTGCAGAGAGCGTAACCGTTCAGTACGGCGGCTCAATGAACGACGCAAATGCGGCGGAGCTTCACACCAAAGTTAACGTTGACGGCGGTCTTATCGGCGGAGCATCTCTTAAGACCGACAAGTTCACCGCTATCGTAAAAGCCGCTAATTAAAGGAAAAATTCTTGCCTTCGGGCATAACCCAAAAGGGGGTGTCTCAAATTTTGCATTTGAGACACCCCCAAAAATTTGATAAGGGGATAGGCAGAGCCTCGGAAAAAGCGACGCTTTTCGAGACGTGAGGCGTACGAGTGTACGTCGAGTCTCGAAAACGGCGGTAGAAAAAGTCCATTAAATTTGGAGAAATCCGTAGGATTTCAACATTATATTGTCTCATTTACGATTTCCTTTGTATTTGAGTCTTTTTTATTGTGTTTTTGGACTTTTTCGGTTTTACCAAATGTGGCAGCCCCTATTTTTTATTGTTGTGTGAAAATAAGGGATTCTTCCTTATCTTTTGCTTTGTCGGATACTATATTGAATATTCTTCCGAGAGAAACCCCAAAGCACATCAGATGGTCATAGCAGCGCTCCATTTCAAGCTCGTATTTTCCGAATTTTACTCTGAATTCATTGTAGGCTGCCTTTGCCGCATATTCATTTCCCGTAGCTTTAAGGATGAAAAGGTCGGCAATGTTATCACAGTATTCAAGGTATCTCGCAAGGATTCTATACGAAACAGTTTGCGCGCGGTAGGGCATATTCTTGTGCGCATCAACGAATATTTTGAAATCCGCGA
>JAZLAO010000071.1:0-9132 GCA_045613205.1 Eubacteriales bacterium
TTTAAGGAGATAAAAAATGAGCAAAGAATTTTCTTGCGAGTACGCAATGAGCCGCGAGGTTCAGAATATGTGTACAGTTGCTAAGGGTCCTAACCACGGTCCCGCTCCCATTCCCGAAGAGGGCAAGTGGGTTCAGGCAAAAGAGATCACCGACATTTCCGCATATACTCACGGAGTTGGCTGGTGCGCTCCCCAGCAGGGAGCTTGCAAGCTTTCCCTTAACGTAAAGAACCGTATAATCGAAGAGGCTCTCGTTGAAACCATCGGTTGCTCGGGTATGACTCACTCCGCGGCTATGGCTGCTGAGATTCTTCCCGGTAAGACTCTTCTTGAGGCGCTCAACACCGACCTTGTTTGCGATGCTATTAACACCGCTATGCGTGAGCTCTTCCTTCAGATAGTATACGGACGTTCTCAGTCCGCATTCTCCGAGGGCGGCCTTGTAATCGGCGCAGGTATGGAGGATCTTGGCAAGGGCGAGAGAAGCATGGTTGGTACTATGTACGGCACTAAGGCTAAGGGTGTTAGATACCTCGAGATGACCGAGGGCTACTGCACCAGAATGGCTCTTGACGCTGACAACCAGGTTATCGGCTACGAGTTTGTTTCTCTCGGCAAGATGACCGACTTCATCAAAAAGGGCATGGAGCCCAACGAAGCATACGAGAAGTCTAAGGGTACATACGGAAGATTTGCTGATGCCGTTAAGTACATAGACCCCCGTAAAGAGTAATAAAGGAGGAAATATAAATGGCACATTTTGAAGGTTATGAAAGACGCGAAGCGAAAATTCTTGCTGCGCTTAAAGAATATGGCATTTCCTCTATCGACGAGTGCAAAGCTATCTGCGATGCAAAAGGAATTGACCCCTATAAAATAGTTGAAGAAACCCAGCCTATCGCATTTGAAAACGCGAAATGGGCGTACACCGTTGGCGCTGCTATCGCAATCAAGAAGGGCTGCACCAAGGCTGCTGATGCTGCTGCCGCTATCGGTATCGGACTTCAGGCATTCTGTATCCCCGGTTCTGTTGCTGAAAACCGCCAGGTTGGTCTTGGCCACGGAAACCTCGGCTCGATGCTTCTCTCCGAGTCCACCGAGTGCTTCTGCTTCCTTGCAGGTCACGAGTCCTTCGCAGCTGCTGAGGGCGCAATCAAAATCGCTCTTAACGCTAACAAGGTAAGAAATAAGCCCCTTAGAGTTATCCTTAACGGTCTTGGCAAGGATGCCGCTATGATTATCTCGAGAATCAACGGCTTCACCTACGTACAGACTGAGTTTGACCCCTACACCGAAGAGGTTAAGGTCGTAAAGGAAACCGCTTACTCGAACGGTGACAGAGCTAAGGTTAAGTGCTACGGCTCAGACAGCGTTCCCGAGGGCGTTGCTATAATGAAGCTTGAGAACGTTGGCGTTTCCATCACCGGTAACTCCACCAACCCCACAAGATTCCAGCACCCCGTTGCAGGTACCTACAAGAAGTGGTGTAACGAAAACGGTGTTAAGTACTTCTCTGTTGCATCGGGCGGCGGTACAGGCCGTACCCTTCACCCCGATAACATGGCAGCAGGCCCCGCTTCCTACGGTATGACCGACACAATGGGAAGAATGCACGGTGACGCTCAGTTCGCAGGCAGCTCGTGCGTTCCCGCTCACGTAGAAATGATGGGTCTCATCGGCGCAGGTAACAACCCCATGGTTGGTATGACCGTAGCGGTCGCTGTAGCAATTGAGGAAGCTTGCAAATAAGTTTTTGCGACCGCAATGAAATTCACCTTCGGTGATTGAAATTCAGCTTCGCTGATTGAAATGCTCACTTCGTGAGCTTGAAATGCCCACGCGAAATTTTTTCGCGTGGGCATAATTTTCATTACGAAAATAAAAGGTGAATTTCATTCCATGCGCAAGGCGCATTTCAAGATTGCGTAGCAATCATTTCAAGACGGCAAAGCCGTCATTTCAAGCGCGCAGCGCATTTCAAGCGCACCCGCAGCTTCGCAACCTCTCATAAAGAAAGGTAACAGCAATGACTAACAACATCATCGTCGATTTATCTATGGATTTCTCTGTTTCAATAGTAAATCTCTGTGACGGCATAAAAGGCAAATCCGCAATCGTCAATCAACTTCTCCGCAGCGGTACAAGCATCGGCGCAAATATCCACGAAGCAAATTATGCAAACAGTAGAGCTGACTTTATCGCTAAAATGCAAATAGCTTTAAAAGAATGCTAGGAAACGGAATATTGGCTCGAATTGTTCTTCAAAACAAATATAATTACCGAAGAACAATACAAAGCACTGAAAAACAACTGCGGTAAAATCAGAAAGCTTCTTATAGCTTCCATAAATACAGCAAAAGCAAATTCATAAAGATTAGGACACATCATTTTGGAGAAATACTGTGTGATGTGTCCAATTTATTTTACCGCCACTTCCCTTCTTACGCTAGCGGTGAACTCAATGTTACTGAACTCGCAAGTGTGTGCGATATGAGTAGAATAACTGTGTATATATACATTGATTTATTAAACAAATGACATATAAAAAGCGAGTCGCATAAAACGGCTCGCTTTCGACCTTCTTCATATTCCAGTTATATAGTACTCGTAGTCACGTCGTTCTCTCAAATGGCTGATGTTTTCTACAAGCTTCTCACTTGAAAAATTTGATTTTTCCAGAAGAGCATTACACAAATCTTGTGAATTAATCATTTTTTTCACAAGGTTGCTTGTATTTACGTGATTTTCATTAATTGAATCTCTAAGCTCTCGTGCTTGAAAATCAATGCTTATGGCTATATTTTCCATAGCTAAAGATATATTTTCCATTGATTCTCGAATAGTAGAACCAATATATTCTGTCGCACTATGAATTGTATTAAGAAGTTCCGAGTGTCTGTGCATTGTATCTGTTAGCTGCAGCGCTTCTTTTACGGACTCTGCTCTTCCCGTTTCAAGCAGATAAATCAATACATCGATATGTTTCCAATCTCTTTCATCTACACCCATATTTTTAGCTTCTGAATACAAAATCTCTGATTCGCCTTCTAGCATTTTTATTCTTTTTTCAGCTGCTTCTTCAATGCTATTTATTTCGTCTGCTAGTGCATTATTTTCATTTGTCTGCTTTTCCAAATAAGCCACATCTATTTCTTTAATTTGTGTTGATATATCATCGTATGCTTTATTTATTACATAGCTTTTTTCTAGCAATTTATTTCTTACATCTTCTGCAATAGTCAAAAGATCTTGTAACAAAAGTCTTGTTAACGGCTCAATTTCCTTTCTTTTTTCCTTGATTTGATCTCTTATTTTTTCGTTTTGGGCATCCAATTCTTCTTTTAATTTCTCGGCTTTCACTTTTGATTCTTCTATCTGAATTTCATATTCAGCCTGCTCTTTTATTGATATTTTATATTTGGAATTCGTTTTGTTCAAGGATAGTAAAAAGAAAGCACTGATAAAAAAAGAAAATGCAAGCAATATACCACCTAAAATGTACTTATCAAATAAAAACGCAACAATAGCTGATAGGCTCGTAATTCCAGAAAAGAGCAGAAAAATTTTAAAGATCTTTATTAATTTTAACAGTTTACTCGTTTTTTTATTTTTGAGTTTTTCGTTTGGTATGACACTAATTTCGCGAATTCTTTGAGCATTTTTTCTTTCTATTTCATCCAAAGAAGCTATAATAGATTTTATCTCTTTTATTTCAGATAATATTTCTCTTGCTTTAGTCCCTCTGACGTCTAAAAATGGTATACTCTGTTTGTTTTCGCTATAATAATTTTCCAAGTTGCCTATAAGCGAATAAAAATTGTTTAGTTGAGAATCTTCGATTGTAATTTGTTCGGTTTTTCTTTTACCCTCTTCAATAATTCGCTGCTTGAGCAAATTATGTTCATTGGATATTGTTTGAATGTTCTCTGCATTTTGCTTTTTTATTCTATCAATTTCATATTTTTGTATTTCTTTCTCTTTTTCAATCATTTCGATATTAGAATTAATTTTCGATAATGCGGCACGAATAAAAAACATTTTTGACAATACTTTATTTTCATTTTTCATGTTATTAATCCCCTCCTAAAAGATCAAAAAGTGCGGCAACCGAAGTCGCCGCACCGAAAAACGCCAACTCCAATTGTCGCCAAACAAAACTTAAGAAGCACAAAGAAAACTCCTTGTTTCAACTAAAGCGGAATTCACGTTTTTACCAAATTCAAATTAGTCAAAACAAGAAAAGGGTATAAAACCCCCTATAAAAAATAGCGAGTTTTCTTTTAGCACTTCAATATTAGTTTTGTTTGGCAACCTTATTTTGGCACAAAAATATCTGTTTGTAAATAGAAATTTTAAAAAACTTGTTCTATTTTATGTTTGATACAGAAAATAACCTGCTTGGCAAAAGCTATGCAGTGATTTTTTATAACGCTATCATAGACTTTCAATAAACACGGCTTTAAAATATCTTTTGTTTCATTAAATTATCTATTTACATAAATTACGTTTTATTGTATAATAATTACGTTGTTGATTCAAATAAAACGGAATGGAGGTAAATATGAAGACTGTTTCTTTCTTTGTCGGACTCGGCGCTGTCGCTTTATATCTTTTGTGCTTTCAGCTTAAGAGCGCAAAGAAGATTATCGCATGCAGGCTGCTTTCGAGCGCGCTGTACGTTCTTCAGTACCTTCTGCTTTTTGCATTCATCGGAGCGGCTATGGATGCCGCAGCGCTCGTTACATCTTCATTTGCCTACAAAAAGGAGACGAAATTCGTTAGCAAATACAAAATTCCGATTTTAATTCTCACAAACGTCGGAATTATCACCGTTGGCATCTTACTCTACGAAAACATTTACAGTATGTTACCTATTGCGGGCGTATTATTTGAAAGCGCGTCAGGCTGGATGAAAAAAGAAAAAGCCATTCGACTTGTTTCTCTCTGCGGTGTTCCCTGTTGGCTTGTATATAACGTTATCTCCGGAGCATACGCTTCGGCAATAGGAAGCGTTCTGGCGCTTATTTCAATCATTTCCGCTCTTATAAGATATGAGCTTTTAGAAAAGAAAATAAAAGAAAGAGCAAATGCGCAAGATTAAGACTTGTGTGTTTGCTCTTTTAGTATTAAATATTTAGTTATGAAGCATAAAAACGACCTTCTTGTCATCCCCATGGAATAATGGGAGTGTCAACGTCCTTAACAGTAAGCCCGGGCAACGATATAGGCTCGCCCTCGGTAGCTCCGCAATTTGAACAAGTTTTCGGTGCATATGCGGTTGCCGCAACCCATGTGTGAGGAATAGCGGGTATTTCACGCATTTCGCGCTCACCGCACTTGCAATATCTCGTTTCTCTGCCCGCTTCGCCGCAGCTCGCAGCTTTTCGAAGTTCCCACTCACCGTATTCGTGAACGTGCACCGGCGGCGGATCTGTTTCGTTATCGCTGCCGCACGAAGCCAAAACAGGCATAAGCAAAGCAAATGTTAAAATTAAATATAAAAATTTTCTCTTAAAACTCATTTTTTTCCTCATTTAATTCATTGAAATAATTTTACCATAAGAGCGAATGCTTGTAAATACCGTTTACTGAAAATTTACATAATTCTGCATTTTCAACTTTGTCTCAGCCAAAAATTCAATAGACGCTCCTCATTTCGAGTAAAATTAGCTTTTTTTCGAATAAAAGCAAGATAAAAAAAGCAAACTAACGAAAAAACGAGGTTTGCTATGTGCGAAGAAAAAAATAACGAAAATCCAAAATTGTCCGCAATCGAAAAAATGGGAAGCGTTGAGGTTTCGGGCAAAAGCGGAACTTTTTACTGCCTTTCCATAATCGGTCAAATAGAAGGACATTACGTTCTTGACCAAAATCAAAAAAGCACAAAATACGACCATATACTTCCCCTTCTTCTCGAGCTTGAGGAAAGCGACAAAATTGACGGTATTGTAATTCTTATTAACACCCTCGGAGGCGACGTAGAAGCGGGACTCGCAATTGCGGAGATGATTGCAAGCCTGACAAAGCCGACAGCTTCCATAGTCCTCGGCGGCGGTCATTCAATAGGTGTGCCGCTTGCTGTCAGCGCAAAAAAATCATTTATCGTTCCGAGCGCAACGATGACGATACACCCCGTGAGAACGAACGGACTTGTCCTCGGTGTTCCCCAAGCCTTTGATTACCTTGAAAAAATGCAAGACAGAATTATCAATTTTATAGTTTCCCACTCTAACGTAAAAGAGGAATATTTCAGAAAAATACTCTCCCGTACAGACGTTCTCGTCAACGACATCGGCTCAATTCTCGACGGTTACGCGGCAACCGAATGCGGACTCATAGACGAGGTCGGCGGAATCAAAGAAGCGCTTGATTATCTTAAAAAAATTTGCAAAAAATAAAAAAGCATTCAAAGGTATCAGCGTTTTGCCCGCAAAAAATCGGAGCAGAATTAAATTCTGCCCCGATTTTTATATATCTTATCAGATATTAAAGATATTTCATAGTTTCGCCGTAAGCGTACTCGGTGTACTCTTCAAGGAGTCCCTTGTCGTAGAGATACTGAAGAACGGTGTATCTTACGCGGAATGTTCTTCCTCTGAGAACACCCTCGGTGAAGATGTCCTTATCGGTAACTGCATAAGGAATATGTATAGCTTCCTGAAGAGCGCAGATAGCGTCGAAGTGAGGAAGATACTTGCCGATAAGAGCCTTAAGCTCAGCATTGTCGCACTCGTTGTAGAGCTTTCTGTACATTGCGATAGCGGTAAAGGTTGCCTGACCTACCTCGATACCGTGGAGGTGATTGGGACGGTGGTTTTCGAAGTCCATAATCTCCCAGGTCTGACCAATCATGTGCTCGGTTCCCGATGCGGGACGGGACGAACCGGTGTAAGCGATACCCATACCGGAGCTGATAAGACCTTCAACAATCTTTCTGATATCCTCGGGCTTGCGCTCGGAGAGTCTGTGAGCTGCTTCGATGCAGTTTGCGGTAGCTTCAAGAACCTGGTTTGCGATATTTCCGCAGAAATACTCACCGGTCATCATCTTGGAAAGCTCCCAGTCAAGAATTGCAACGTACTTACCAATCATATCACCGATACCTGCATAAAGAAGTTCCATGGGAGCTTCAGCGCAAACTGCAAGGTCGATAACGATATGTCTTGCAATAGAGCAGTCGTAAACTATCTTCTTATTCTGAACTACGAGGGGCGCAACTACCGAAGCATATCCGTCCATAGAGGGAGCAGTACCGAGAATTCCGTAAGGAATACCAAGACGGTAGCTTACCATACGGCAAACGTCATTAACAGAGCCGCTTCCAACTGCGAGAATGTAGTCGGGGTTGTCGGAAAACTTGTTGATATCATAGGGATTCTGCTTAATGCCTGCATGAATAAGAACGTCACCTACACGCTCTGCGGTTGCCATAGTGTTACCGGGCAAAACGTAGGTGTGAGAAAGGTTACCCTGAGCGGCAAGGAGCTCCTCTGCTCTCTTACCTGCTACCTTGTAGGTGTTCTCATCTGCTACAAGATAAATTTTCTTATAACCCTTAAGTATTTCGGCTATTTTTTCGGTTGCGTTTTCGCATACCTCAATAACCTCAACGGGTGCGGTGTGAAAGCCTCTTTCACAAGTACACTTGATTTCCATAAAATAATCCTCCTGATTATTAAATTTATTTATGTTCTGTATTCATTTTAATGCAAAAATAATAAAAAGTAAATATATAAAATTGCCATTTGATTTAAAATATTGCTGTTTTCCTATTGAATATCTAAAATAAATATGATAAAATACTTATACAGAGATATTTTTGAGGTATGATGTATGACAAACGCGTACGAAGAGCTTTATTATATGGAAAGCGCGCTCAATTCCCTATCGGGCGTCAAGCACGTTCACGACAGAAGCTATGAGATTTTGTTCGTTGTCGAAGGCGATGGCTCGATGCTTATAGGTAATAACCTATATCCCATAAAGGAAAACACGGTTTTTCTGACCTCTAAGATGGAAATACATAATATAACGCCAAACTCCGAAAAATATATCCGCAATATTATAAATATAAAAGACGATTACCTCGAGAAAATAGCCGAGCTAACGGGAACGGAGGATTTTTTAACAAAGCTTTTCGGAAGGCGCTGTATTCCGCTGTCCGACGAGGGTGCTACCCTCATGCAAAGATACTTTTCATTGATAAACGAATGCGATACCGAAGACCCCGAGCAACGCATAATGCTGCTCCGATATATAACCGGAATGTTAAAGATGCTCTCCGAAACGAAAACCTCCGATGCTCAAAGCATCAACAATTCCATTTCAAAGGCGGTTTCGTATATCGATAAAAATCTTTCGGAAAATCTGACGCTTGAGATGATTTGCAACCACGTCCATTTGAGCAAATACCATTTCTGCCGCCTTTTCCGCGAAAAAACCGGAATGAGCCCGTTTAAATACATTATAGAATGTAGAATCTCCAAGGCAAAAATGCTTTTGAGCTACACCGGTGACAGCATTTCAAATATTGCCGCAGCAACAGGCTTCTCTACAAGCGCAAATTTCTGTAATGCATTTCGCAAGTACGAAAAAACCTCTCCCACCGATTTCCGTATAAAGAACTCGAAGCAACCCTGATATGACCAAAGCAAGTACCGTAACGTACTTGCTTTTTTTCGTATATTTGTCCTGCGAATTATATATAAATCCTCTCCGTAAAATTTTGCGAAGAAAAATTTCGCAAGACAAGGCAAAGCGAGCGAGGGAGATGAAGACATTGTTACCTATGTCGATTCGACCGAGTCGATGCTTTAACGAAGTATTGCGGAATTTATCAAAGCAAAACAAAAAGTCCGGCTTATGCCAGACTCCAATATATATATAATCCTTCGATTAGGAGAAATTTGTCGAAACGAGGCAAAGCAAGCGAGGGAGATGAAGACGTATACGAATACGTCGATTCGACCGAGTCGCAGCTTTAACGATGTGTCGGCGGATTTATCCAATCGAAAAAATGTTCATTGAAAACCGAATAAGAATCAAAACGAAGCTCAAACGTATGCTGAACTATTGCAAACAACAGTTCAAGCCCTCGGTCAATTAGTATCGCTCAACTGAATACATTACTGC